>QIKG01000062.1 GCA_003232965.1 Oceanospirillales bacterium | reverse complement strand
TACCTTATGGTGCCGTCCCCTGGTTTGACTGCCCGTAACGGCGGTATAGTATTTTTACCCGGCGCAAGTATTCCCGGGTTTCATCAAAAGGTGGCACTCCGTTATATTTTCGCACGGCCCCAGCCCCGGCATTATAGGCGGCGATAACCAAATCTATATCATCAAACTGTGTTTTCAGCTCTGCTAGATGGGCTGCGCCACCGGGGATATTCTGCTCAGGTAAAAACGGGTTACTAACACCCAGGTGCTTGTGGTTAAACGGCATTAACTGCATTAAACCCTGCGCGCCTTTGGGGGATTCTGCTTCAGGATTAAAGGCTGATTCAGCGTGAATAATGGCGCGAATTAATGCCGGTTCGACCGAGGATGCAATTGCGGCTTGATTGATAATTTCGGCATATTTACTGGTATTAAGCCTGACTTTTTCCCAACTAATTTGGCGGCACTTCATATCACTGGCATAACAGGGGAATTTTAAAGTAGTCACCTTGCGCCCCGGCGGTTTTACATTGGTGTAATTAACAACCCCGTCTTTATCGGTGTACTTATACACCTGCGCAAAGCTGCTTGCTGACAACAGCCCGGTCAGCAGTACCACCATCAATCTTAGGGATTGCTTGCTCATCTTATTTACTCACCTACAGGCTATAAAGGATCGGCGATAACCATACCACCGTCGGCAATGATTGTTTGTCCGGTGATAAAGGAAGCGCAATCACTCAGCAGGAAACAGATCGGGCCGGCAATATCATGCGGTTGCCCAACTCGTCCTAATGCAGATTCGTTATGTACCTTATTCATTAATGCGGGGTTATTCATCAGCGCACTGGAGAAATCAGTTTCTATCAGTCCTGGTGCCACCCCATTAACCCGAATGCCCTGCTTGCCATAATCCAGTGCCAGATTTCTGATCAGCGCCATTTCTGCCGCCTTAGAAACCCCATAAGCGCCGATCATGCGGCTACCCATCAATCCGGCAATCGAGCTGATAATTACCACAGAACCGCCAGGTTGCATATGCCCGGCAGCTAACACTGTTAGTTTCATAGCACTGTAAACATTGTTTCGCATGATCAGTTCGAAGGCTTTGTAATCCACTACTTTCGCCGGCCCATACACCGGGTTGGAAGCGGCATTACATACCAGCCCTTCGATCTGACCCCAATGGCTTATGGTTTTATCAACCAATGCCTGCAGCTGTTCCTCATCGCCGATATGACAGCTGACAGCGAGGGCTTCACCGCCCGCTTGTTCAATTTCATCAACCAGTAACTGGCAATTTTCCTGCGAACGACTGCTGACTACCACCCGGCAGCCATCAGCCGCTAATTTTTTAGCCGTAGCTGCACCAATACCTTTACTGGCACCGGTGATGATGACAACGCTACCTGCCACGGGCATACAACTGGCTGTTTTATTTACCGACATTGAATAATTTCCATTTATTTGTGAACAGGTAGTAGTTTAGTCTACAATCAGTCCGTCGAACAATGATGTTCGTGAATTCATATTAAGTATATTAGAGGGAGAGGAAATTATGTTTGGAATTGAGTCACTATTTATCTGGTTGATTGTTGGTGCTGTGGCCGGTTGGCTTGCCGGCATGATCATGAAAAGCAAGGGTGGCCTGGTTAACAACATTATTGTGGGTATTATCGGTGCCTTTATCGGCGGCTGGTTGTTACCAACTCTAGGCGTATCTGTGGGCGTGGGGATGGTGAGCGCTATTATTACGGCAACTATTGGTGCTGTTGTTTTACTCTTTATTCTCGGGCTTATCAAAAAATAACCTAGCCTGAGTTATTATCTCAATATTACCTAGATCCTGTGAGTGCGAGCACTTGCAAGATTTAGGTATTAAAAGAAACCCATCCCGGGCTTCAACCCGGGGTCTTCAGAAGCTTTTTACAAGCCTGCCCCACCAACGCCAAGCGAGTGGTCTAGAGCTTACGCATCACCCCTTCCTGCGCTGTGCTCGCAACCAACACCCCATCACGGTTATAAATACTGCCACGGGCCAAGCCACGGCCACCGGAAGCGCTGGGAGAATCGCAGGCATACAACAGCCAGTCATCAACCCTGCAAGGCCGATGAAACCACATGGCGTGATCCAGACTAGCCAACATTAATTTTCCGCTTAAAAATGAAACATCATGCGGCAAGGACGCGGTACCCACCAACTGAAAGTCAGAAGCATAGGCCAGTAAAACCTGGTGTAAATCCAAATCGTCCGGGAGTTTACCGCGACAGCGGAACCAAACTTGTCGGGCCGGTTCATGCACACCGGGATTGAGTGGATTAAATGCTTGTACCGAACGAAATTCAAACGGCCCGGCCTGTAAAAACCAGCGGCGTAACTTTACCGGAATCTTAGCCAGAATTTCTGCAGACAAAGGACTGGTAGGTCCGAGGGTGTCTGGATCTGGAACATCAGGCGCGGGTAACTGGTGTTCCAAACCCTCTTCTGGAACCTGAAATGAAGATGCCATGGTAAAAATCGGGCGGCCATGCTGAATAGCCACTACCCGCCGGGTAGTAAAGCTGCGGCCTTCCCGGCTGCGGTCAACTTCATACACTATCGGCGCGTTGACATCCCCGGCACGCAAGAAATAGGCATGCATGGAATGAGATTTGCGCACATTATCCACCGTTCTGGTGGCAGCGAGTAAAGATTGCGCCAATACCTGGCCACCGAAAACCCGTGGAGTGCCAATATCCCGGCTTTCACCACGGAAGATATTGTCTTCGATTTGCTCTAACTGAACGACATGCAATAATTCATCAATAACTGTGGTCACGACATTCTCCTTAATTCTGAAAGCAGTATAACTGACCTTTCAAAGCGTAAATATACCAACGACAAATCACCTCTGTGCTGTTAGCATATTTATATGAAACCACCTAATAGCTTTCTCTGGCACGATTACGAAACCTTCGGCACTAACCCGCGCTGGGACCGCCCCTCGCAATTTGCCGCCATCCGCACCGACGCCAACCTAAATCCTATTCCCGGTGAACAATACGAATGGTTTTGCAAGGCAGCCGATGACATGCTGCCACAGCCGGATGCCTGTATGATCACCGGCATCAGCCCACAGGCCACTTACCAGCATGGCAACAAGAGCCTTAGCGAGGCAGACTTCGCCCGGCGCATCCGCGAGCTTATGCTCAGAGGTAGGTCCTGCAGTGTGGGTTATAACTCTATCCGCTTTGATGATGAATTTAGCCGCAACCTGTTTTACCGCAATCTCTTCGACCCCTATGAACGCGAATATAAAAACGGCAACAGCCGCTGGGATCTGATCGACCTAATCCGCGCCTGTTATGCTCTGCGCCCGGAAGGTTTTAACTGGGTGTACCACGAGCCCGGTAAACCCAGTTTTAAACTCGACCAACTGAGTGTCGCTAACCACTTTGAACATGCTGCGGCACATGACGCACTCGCGGATGTACGCGCCACCATAGATATGGCGCGACTGGTAAAAACTAAGCAACCGCGCCTGTTTGAATGGTCATTGGGCATGCGCGATAAAAAAGCAGTAGCCGATATGCTGGATCCAATGGCACGCAAGCCGTTACTGCATATCAGTGCCAAAATCCCCGCCATTCGTGGCTGCACGACACTGATTCTGCCTATATGCAAACACCCGCAAATCCCCGCGCAAACACTTTGCGTTGACCTGATGATCGACCCCGGACTTATCCTCGACCTATCTGTAGAAGAACTGCATGATCGCCTGTTTACCCCCACCGCCGATTTACCCGAAGGTCTGGAACGGCCTGGCATTAAAGGCATCGCAGCGAACAAATGCCCTTTTATTGCCCCACCAGCGGTGTTGAAAGGTGTAGACCATGAGCGTATTCAGTTAGACCAGCAACTTTGTGAGACTAACCTGCAAACCTTTAAAAAATATCAGGCCGATGCTGCCGATAAACTCACCGCACTGTACGCCCAAAGCAACTTTCCAGAATCTAAGGACCCTGATCAAATGATTTATGGTGGTGGATTTTTCAGCTTTGCAGACAAGCAACAACTAGAAACTATCCACCACCTGTCACCCGATGAGCTGGCAAAAAACAATTTTACTTTTCAAGATAAACGCCTGAGTGAAATGCTGTTCCGCTACCGCGCCAGAAATTACCCCGAAACCCTCAAACCACAAGAAAAAGAAAGCTGGGATGCGTTCAGGACCAAACGAATTCTACAAGGCGACAAGGGCAACCAGATGAACCATGAAGATTACCTGCAACGGATAGCCGAGCTTCGCCAGGAAATCAACGAAACTGAAGGCGACCATCAGGAAAAACTTGCGCTAATGGACAAACTTGAAGTCTGGCCTTTGGAGATCGGAATTAACCCCTGATCAACCCAGCGATCACAAACCTGCCTACTTCAGCCCCAACACGCGTCCTTCCGGGGCAGCGAGTCGTTGACCCACACACTCTCGCCCTTCCGGGCAACGAGTAGCTGACCTCTCCCCACACTCGTCCTTCCGGGGCAGCGAATAGCGGAGCCCGGAATCCAATGGACTTGAATAGATGCCAGCCAATGCTATTTACATTTCGCCTACAGGAGCTACGAATACCGCGAGAGCACAACGATGTGCGAACCACCACCCAAAAAAAATATCAAGAGCTTACGCCCACAATCTACAATCAACTTCAAAAAGTAATACACAAGTGATTGATTACGATTTTTTTCCCTGATTTCAAAAATAAACTAGTCCTAACATTAATTATATCAACGCTAAGTCATTGATTTTTATTTATAGATAGCAAACTGGTCAATTTTTGACCATTGTAAAGATTTCGTTACTATAACAAGCCCTAAAAACACTTATTCACATAGTTATCCACAGGCATTGTGGATAACCATGACTTTTGGCATGGCACTCAAAAACCACTCAATGCCATTTGTTGAACCCCCGATTGTGCCGAATTTAAAACTGGGTCAATAGCATCGCCAGCCCGCTGTTTTACACTATTTATCTGGGTTTCCAGCACCTTACGACGGTTTGCAAAGGCATTGTTTTTGCCCGAGACAAACTCGCAACAACTACCATCAGTAAACATCATCATGTATATCCTAGTTTTACCGGGTCCCGGGCGGGAGATGTAGGAATTTACTGTTTTTCCAACTATGTTTTGCGGGTCAAATGCCATCTTCAATATCCTTTTGTTTTCTTCAAGTCTATTAAATACCAGCAGTCTCTCAAAACATGAGAATGGTTTAAATAATATACACACACTCATAAACTGAAATATCCTGCGGCTTAATAAGCACTTTTGCCAATATAACTATCCGTTCTGCTCCTACAGCCTCACGCATACATCACCTCTGCCCCGCAACTGCCCTGGCGGGCTATTCTAAACCTGCTCCAATTATGGAAGCAAACAATAGATCCTTAAAGGAGGACACAATGAAAAAATTACTAATGGTTACAACTCTGGCCCTGATGTTAATGGCAGGCAATGTGATTTCAGCACCGGTTAACATCAATTCAGCCAGCGCAGAAATGCTGGCAGAAAACCTCAAGGGAATCGGTCTCAGCAAAGCCCAGGCAATTGTTGATTACCGCACCCAAAATGGCCCTTTCAAGCATGCTGATGAACTGGTAAATGTGAAAGGTGTTGGTCTGAAAACAGTTGAAAAGAATATCCAGAATATTCAGGTCAGCAAAACTTCAGCTAAAAAAAGCTGAACATCAACACAAACAGGGGGAACACCCCGGTCGGTTGGATACCGGTCGGGGGTTTTTAATGAAGGCTTTAGATAAATATATGACTATTCAATCGGTCAACCTACCCGGTAAATTTCATAGTGATCCAGCTGATCGCATCATCACGGCACTGGCAAGGCAGCATGCTGCTGCATTAATAACTGCCGACACAAAAATCCATACCTACCCGCATGTCAAAACCATTTGCTAGTCATGCTACCTAAACACTAATCAAGCACTAATTGCTTGATCTGATTCTCAGCCTTCTAATTGCCAGAATCAGTCAAGCTTCTAATTTCTAGCATCACGATCTGTCGCATCAACCGCAATGTAGTAACTTTTACCCGCTTCAACATCAATCTCTAATGGCAATAACCAAGTAAGTTTACCCACCACTATTGCC
>QIKG01000040.1 GCA_003232965.1 Oceanospirillales bacterium | reverse complement strand
GGATAAATGGTGCCTTGAGCTAGAAAATGCACATCGCTTAGTGCTTCTGCCTGTTCTTCGAAAATATCGATAAACAGATTACCGATAATTTTACGCTTAGCTTCCGGATCAGCAACACCAACTAAGGCATCCAGATACCGCTGTCGGGCTTCAACTTTGATGACTTTGACACCCATATGCTCAGCAAAGGTGGCCATCACCTGTTCTGGTTCTTTATAGCGCAACAAGCCAGTATCCACAAATATACAGGTCAGTTGATCACCGATGGCTTCATGCAAAAGTGCGGCCACAACGGATGAGTCGACACCACCAGATAAGCCCAGCAAGACTTTTTGCTTGCCCACCTGGTCGCGAATTCGTTGAATGTCATCGGTAATGATATTCGCGGTAGTCCAGAGTCCATTAAGCTTACAAATTTCTAACAAAAAGCGTCGCAATATCGCATCGCCCTGCTTTGTATGAGTAACTTCAGGGTGAAACTGCAGACCATAGAAATGCCTTGCTTCATCCGCCATTCCCGCAATCGGTGCAGCATCAGATGAACACAGCAAAGAAAATCCTTGAGGTAACTTTGTGACCCGGTCGCCGTGGCTCATCCACACATCGAGCAGTGCATTGTTCTCAGCGCTTGCGGCATCTGAAATAGCACTTAACAAGCCACCGGCATTTTCTACTTTGATCTCGGCATAACCAAATTCTTTTTCATCGTGGGCTTCGACCTGCCCGCCCAATTGCTGGGCCATGGTCTGCATTCCATAACAGATTCCAAGCACTGGAATTCCCATACTCCAGATACTCTCTGCCGCTTTGGGTGTATTGCTACCGGTTACCGTTTCCGGCCCGCCGGACAGAATTATCCCGCTCGGTTCGAAATCAGCGATAAGTTGAGCATCGACATCCCAAGACCAGATTTCACAGTAAACCCCAATTTCACGAACCCTACGGGCAATTAATTGCGTGTACTGCGATCCAAAATCCAGAATCAGAACTTTTTCAGCGTGAATGTTTTTGGAAGTCAGACTCATAAGTAACCTAAATAAAATTAGGGAGCCTCTGATTTATTCTGAGTGTAGCATGTTGAGATTTATAATTTTTAAGAGCAAGGCAGCAAGCACCAGTAATAGCAACGCTATTGCTGGTGCTTGCTAACGCCGCTATTGGGAATTATAGGCTCAACATGCTCATTCATGAATAGATCAGAGGTTCCTTAGCCCAGTTTATAGTTCGGGGCTTCTTTGGTAATGGTAATATCATGGGCGTGCGATTCGCGCATGCCCGCGGTTGTAATTTGCGCAAACACCGGCCGGGTGCGCATCTCTTCAATGTTGGCACAACCAACATAGCCCATGGATGAACGAAGTCCACCGACCAATTGATGGATAACACCCGAAAGCGAACCTTTGTAAGGCACCCGGCCTTCAATGCCTTCAGGTACCAATTTATTGCTAGCCACTTCCGACTGAAAATAACGATCTTTGGAGCCTTCTTGCATTGCCCCGAGCGAACCCATGCCACGGTATGATTTATAGGAACGCCCCTGAAACAGTTCAACTTCTCCGGGAGCCTCTTCGGTACCGGCAAGCAAGCTACCAATCATCACAGTATGCGCACCGGCAACAATAGCCTTGGCAAAATCGCCGGAAAAACGAATACCACCATCGCCAATCAAAGGTACTCCGCTGTCTTTTAGTGCTTCGGAGACTGAATCAATCGCAGTAATCTGTGGCACACCAACCCCGGCAACAATGCGGGTGGTACAGATAGAGCCGGGACCTTGGCCTACTTTAACCGCATCAGCACCGGCTTCAACTAATGCCAGGGCACCTTCACCGGTAGTAATGTTGCCACCAATGATCTGCACATCAGGGAAATTCTCGCGGGTCCAGCGAACCCTATCGAGCACACCTTGTGAATGGCCGTGGGCAGTATCAATAATGAGCACATCGACATTGGCTTCCACCAGCGCTGCAATCCGTTCAGGCGTATCGCCACCGGCGCTAACAGCAGCAGCTACAAGTAGGCGCTCTTCGCTGTCTTTGGCAGCCAGCGGATAATCGCTGGATTTTTGGATATCTTTAACCGTAATTAAACCACGCAATTGAAAATCATCATCAACCACCAGCACTTTTTCAATCCGATGGGTATGCAGAAGGCTTAGGACTTCATCCTGAGAGGCACCTTCGCGTACGGTAACCAGGTTTTCCTTGCGGGTCATGATATTGCGGACCGGGTCATCTAGTTTTTTCTCAAAGCGTAAATCCCGAGCCGTCACAATTCCGACCAACTCAGTACCATCAACCACAGGAACTCCGGAAATATTGTTTGCCCGGGTTAGGTTAATGACATCTTGAATAGTGGTTTGCGGGTCAACTGTAATTGGGTTACTGATAACCCCGGCTTCGAAGTTCTTCACTATGCGGACTTGCTGCGCCTGTTCAGCAATGCAATACCGCCTTCCTGGGCCATAGCAATCGCCAGACGGGCTTCTGTGACGGTATCCATGGCAGCTGAGATCAGCGGGGTATTCAAGAATATTCCCCGGGTCAGCTGTGTTCTGAGGGAAACCTCATTCGGTAAAACCGTAGAGTGTGCGGGAATTAAGGTGACATCATCAAATGTCAGGGCGACTGGCTGGATTCGCATGGCTCAAAGCTCCTGTAATGCATTCGCGCTGTGCGCGTATGAGGAAACGCCCAGCTTGCACATGTTTAAACCGTGCAAATCGGGCGTTCTGCTATTCCTTGCGTATTATACGCCTGTTGACTGGCAAACAAAAGAACTTAAACCCACTCAGCTCATCGTGATAACATCTGTTTTTACTACCAGCTACTGACCTGCGCTGATTGATGCAAAAAAACATATTCACACCCAGCCAGCTTAACCGCCTGGTCAAAAACGAATTGGAAATGAGCTTTCCGTCCATCTGGATTGAGGGGGAAATTTCCAATCTTTCACAACCCGGCTCAGGGCACCTGTACTTTAGCCTGAAAGATAATAAAGCCCAGATAAACTGCGCCCTTTTCAAAGGCAATCGTACAGGGCTTGTGGTAAAGCCAGAAAACGGCTTATTGGTTAGGGTACGGGGGAAAATCAGCCTGTATGAACCGCGTGGAAACTATCAGTTAATTGCCAACCGTATGGAACCTGCCGGTGCCGGTGAATTGCAGCAGCGTTTTGAAGAACTAAAAAAACAGCTCGACCAGGAAGGTCTATTTGCCGCTGAGGCCAAACAGCCCTTAGCAGACAATAACCACAATATTGCCGTGATCACCTCCGCCAGTGGTGCTGCAATTCGCGATATTATTACCATTCTGGGGCGGCGCTGGCCGCTGGCGAATGTACGCCTTTACCCGGTGCCGGTACAGGGCAATGATGCAGCACCCGCTATTGTTACCGCACTACAGGCCGCCAATCAACATAGCTGGGCCAATGTCATCATTCTCGGCCGCGGTGGTGGTTCATTGGAAGACTTGTGGGCATTTAATGAAGAAACCGTTGCGCGTGCGGTGTTTGCCAGCAGCACTCCGGTGGTTTCCGCCGTCGGTCATGAAATTGATACTGTTATCAGCGATTTTGTCGCTGATTTACGCGCCGCTACGCCATCAGCGGCGGCAGAGTTAGTGGTCCCAGACCAGCGTCTGTATCAGACCCGTTTACGCGAACATTTGCGCAGTTTGACCAACATGCTGGAGAGTTCATTACGCACCCGTAGCCAACAACTCGACCACCTTGAGCAACGCTTATTTTCGCGCCACCCCGAAAAACAGTTATCGCAACAACAACAGCAACTATTCAGCTTAGAAAAGCGAATAGTGAAAGCAATAACGCGCTGTCGCCGGGACGCACAAATTCAACTGCAACAATGGCAACAGCGACTTGCTCAACTAGACCCTGCTGAAAAGATTAGCGATAAACTCAGTATTATCAAAACTCATCAACAGCGACTGCAAAGAAGCATGCAACTGCAATTGGACACCCAACAAAACTTGCTTACTGCCAGTGCACGAACACTGCACGCACTTAGTCCGTTAACCACACTTGAGCGAGGCTACTCGATTACCAGGGAAAGCCATACCGGAAAAATCATTGTGCGCGCAGATCAACTGGCTCAAGGTGACTCCCTTACTAGCTCTTTTGCCAGCGGAGAAGTCAAGTCAACTGTGACTGAAGTCAATGCGAGTAAAGCCGCACCCTGATGTTAACACCGCCTGATAAACCACTGCTTAAACTACTTCAGAAAGCCCACTACGCGGTAGAAATAAAACACAGTCGCTTTGTGGTTCACGCAGCTTATGTAGCAAGTCTGGCTGATACTCTAAAATTTTTTGAGCAGGTAAAAGACGACTCAGCAACACATAACTGCTGGGCCTACCGACTGGGACAAAGCTATCGTTTTGCCGATGATGGGGAACCCGCCAGCACCGCAGGCAAACCAATTCTTGCAGCGATTGATGGCCAAGGTTTTGACCGAATAATGGTGATAGTTACCCGCTATTATGGCGGCACAAAACTTGGGGTTGGTGGGCTGATAAGAGCGTATGGCGGTAGCACATCGCGTTGCTTACAACAGGCTCAAAGTGAAACTATAATTCCCAGTCGGCGCGGTATCATTCGCGCACCCTTCAGTTATACCGGTGCAATCCACCAGACCTTAGCTGAGTTAGGAGTTTCCCGGCTCCAGGAAAACCATGATGCTGATGGCCTAGTCATCAGCATACAAATCGCAACAGTTGACTGGCCAACGTTGGCAGAACAACTCAAAAACAACAGTCGCGGAACCGCCTCACTGCGACCGCTGGCTTGATTAGCAATATGTTAGCGATATTTTTATTGCTATAACAGCGAGATATGAAGCGCTTAAATTCACCGCAAATCAAAATAGATCGAGCCGGTCGATGGCTTTAGCAAAGAACCATAACTTTAGAAACTAAGAGCACATATGAAAATCAGTGCTTTGTATCTACCGAGTGGATATTTTGAGTCACTCGCCTTTAATGTCAGCAATCGTCATCTGTACATCCTGCAAGCTGTTAACATAGTCAGCACCCATTAATAACGATGGGGTATAAAACCCACCTTCTGGGTGATTATCCAGTAAATGTGCCGTAATACCCAAGGCTGCATCCGCGGTAAGGCTGTAACCATTTGGTGCATTGACCTGACCGCTAACACTGCGACCGTCGGCGCTACTAACTTCTCCCCATACCCGAGCTTGTGTATTTTCGCGTACTTTATCATTCGGTCCGGATACTTTATTTTCAATTCTCTTTTTAAGGAAAGACTGTACTGGGCCCAAACCCAACAACCATTTAAATTTGCGCATGCTGCGCATTCTCTTGATCGCAGCTGGTGGTACGCTCAAATAAACCTCGACATTGGGGATTCCAGTGCTGATATAAGAAGTAAAAACATCACCCCAGGGAATCGTTACCCCTAAGCGTTCACCTTCAGCAAAAGGAATTTGACGAGTTTTCCAGGCCAACGGAACGGTTGTTAACTTGCCATCCTGACGCACCCGCCCGCCTTTACCCATGCCTTCAATAGCCGATTTTGCAGTTCCTGTACTCGGGCCGCCTCCAGCCTCGAAAGCTAGGGTTAAATGGGTGGCTGAGGGCAGTTTTTGCACCAGCGTTGCTGCTAGGCAGTCTGTTGGCACCACATCAAAACCCGCACCGGGAAGAATCACTACATCCCTTTTGCGTGCTTGCTCATGATATTTGTGAGCTGCTGCGAAAACATCAATTTCGCCGGTGATATCGAGATAATGTGCGCCTGCATCCAAACATGCATTGAGCATGGGCGCAGATGTTGCTGAAAATGGGCCGGCGCAATGCAGTACCAATTTACAGCCTTCTAGACCCGCTCTAACATCCTCACTGTTTTCCAGCGAAAAACTACGCCATCGCAAGCCCAAAGATTCTGCTAATTCCCGGGTACGTGATTCATTCCGGCCAGCTAGTATCGGCTGCATGCTACGCTCCCCAGCTAAGCGAGAAATAAGTTCGCCTGTATAGCCATAGGCTCCGTATATCATCCAGTCTGTATTCATTTTTCACCTTCTTGCGCCGAGTGACGGCTGTCTTTTTTGGTAATATCTTTCAATATCATCTTAAAATATGTTTCTGGCAACCAGCGTTTCAACAACCAGTAGCGTCGGGTATATTTATGGGTTAACAAGAGGAATTTATTCGCCTCAACTGCAGCAGCAATCTGCTCGGCAATATTTTCAACAGTTACTCCAGAATTGTCCATCCAGCGGGATATTCGTGCTTTATCACCTACATCCGATGAACGGAAAGTACTGAGTAAATCCGTTTTAACAAAAGCCGGACAAACCACGGTGACACCAACCCCGAAAGCATACAATTCTGCGCGCAATGCTTCACTAAGGGCAATTACACCGGCCTTGGCAACACCATAGGAAACTATATCCGGAGCGCCGGCAAATCCGGCGAATGAAGAAACATTAACAATATGGCCATGCTTTTGCTGCTTAAATTGGGATATAAATTGCTTACAACCACGCACCACCCCCATCAGATCAATATTCATAACCCAATCCCAGTCTTCTAGCGGCGTGTCTTCCAAGTTACCGCCGGTTGCTACCCCCGCATTATTAACCAATACTGCTAGACCACCCCATTCTTCAGTAATTCTATCTGCAAACTCAGACCATTCTTCGTTTGAGGTAACATCTAGTCGGAAAGCCAAACCTTTAAACTCGGGAAATTCCTGAGCCAGTTCTTTTAGGGTGTTTTCCGCCCTCGCCAGATCAATATCGCTGATTGCCACACGCCAGCCGATGGCAGCATAGTGCCGAGCTATCGCCGCACCGAAACCACTCCCCGCGCCCGTGATGGCAATCGTTTTTTTATAGTTTTTCATTTGTTTTTTCCTGATTAGAATAATGACGGTTTAAAAAAGCAGGTCCTGTTGTGGTAGGTCATCATTTTTCTCGGTTTTTGATTTATTTGTTTTAGTCGGCTTTTCAGTTGCAGGTATTGATGGAATAACCTCAGGTTGCTTAGCCGTATCTTTCTTCACGGGAATCTCTACAACTGGCTTGGTTTCAGGCTTGGTTTCAGTTTTAATTTCATCTTTGGCTGTAGCGGATGTTTCTTTTGCGGTGTTCCATGCCGGTTCCGCCACTTGCTGGGGAGTGTCTTCTTTTAATTCAGAAGGGAGCTGTTTCTTTTTAACCACTTTAATTACTGGGCTTACTAACGCAGATTCTTCTTGCTCACTAAGCTTGAACAGCTGCAATAGTTGTCGCAATGAAACCGACCGCGTGGTTGGATGAGTCAAGTGCTTACGACCGACCACCCGATAGCGATTGCGTCGTCCAACTTTTTCGATCAATAGATGTCCCGATGCTGCGAGGTCCCGAATATTATTCTGCACCGCGCGTTCGGTTAAACCGATAGCCTCCGCTGCATCCCTAAGACGGGCGCGGGGGTGACGGGAGAAATAAATTAACACCAATCCGTGACTACTGAACAGTTCCCAGCTACTCATGGGATTATCCTCATGGCTATTAGATATTCACATTATAACGAAGTTTTCTTCATATATCACCTTGTTTCCTCCTCACGGGCCTGGTCACTACGCAGATCTCTGTGCTTTAGCTAGCCCCGTGTTTTGCACATCATCCGAGATATCCTAAGGGTTAACGCGTATCATATGATGATTGCTCTACAGATTGCGCTACAGATTGCTCTACATCCTAAGACCCAGCAATGTCCCTTCTCGAATAGCACGCTTAGCATCAAGTTCACCGGCTTTTTCTGCTCCACCAATACGGAAAAACAATTTATCGGCTGCAATTAAACCCTCTTCTAATTCCCGCTGAGGTAGTTGCCCTGCGCAGATAACTACATGCTCTACGGCTAAGACTTCTTCCTTATCCTGGTGGCGAATATGCAGGCCTTGATCATCAATTTTCAAATACTCCACGCCTGCAAGCATTTTTACTTTATGTTTTCGTAAGCTGATCCTATGAACCCAGCCGGTGGTTTTACCCAAGCCCTTACCCGGCTTGGAATTTTTGCGTTGCAACAACCAGAGTTTACGTTTAGCTTCAGCAATCACCGGTTGGATATTTGCCACCCCTCCGCGTGCGTTAAATTGCGGGTCTATGCCCCATTCCTTAAAAAAGGCATCTTTTTCATTTCCTGCACCATTAGCCGTATCGGCAAGAAGCAATTCAGCGACATCAAAGCCGATACCACCGGCACCGATAATAGCCACGCTATCACCAACAGCCTCCGGGTTGTTGATGACATCCAGATAAGAAAGGACTTTTGAATGTTCAATGCCAGTTATTGGCGGAGTTCTAGGAACCACACCAGTGGCGAGTACAATTTGATCAAATTCGACCAGATCATCCACATTTACACGCAGACCCAACTGCAACTGCACGCCGGCATCCCTCATGGCGTTATCAAAATAGCGAATAGTTTCTAGAAATTCGTCTTTACCAGGAATTTTAGCCGCCAGGTTGAACTGCCCACCTAGACGGTCAGCGGCATCGAATAAGGTCACTTTATGTCCGCGTTGCGCACTTTCCAGGGCACAGGCCATTCCTGCAGGGCC
>QIKG01000006.1 GCA_003232965.1 Oceanospirillales bacterium | reverse complement strand
GCCGTTGAGATTCCAGTAACAGTCGATGTTGAATCTGGCTATTCTGAGGATATGGATACAGTGGCTGAGAATATATTGCAGCTGGCTAATATGGGGGTTGTAGGTATTAATATAGAGGATTCCCTGAAGAGTAAGCCCGGATTGCGGGATAAAAATGCACAATGCGAGCAAATTGAGAGTATAAGAAATATATTAAATAAAAATGGCTATCAGGAATTCTTCATCAATGCCAGAACAGACACATATTTACAACTAAAAAACCCGTTAGCGGAGACGCTTGAAAGAACAGCTGATTATGTTAGCAGCGGAGCCGATGGGATATTTGTGCCAGGACTAAGCCAGGCTGAGGAAATCAAACAACTTACAGCCACAATTAAGGCTCCATTAAATATCATGTCCCTACCAAGCCTGGTAGATACCAAGGGACTAAAGGAATTAGGCGTTAGGCGCTTTAGCCTAGGCAGCTCTTTTTCTGATGCAACTGTTGCATTTATTGAAGAGAACACACGCATACTCATGGCAGAGCGGAATACCGAAAAACTATATGCTGGCAGTAAAATTAGCACCTTGTTTAGATAAATCATGTTGTTCTTATGCATGTCCATGATTGACTAGTGGTACTTTTAGGGCTGAGGCTCTTAATCAATAGGATAAAAGCAAAGCCACTAAGCCATCAAGTTATTTTGTAAATTTGACTGCTACAACTCCCAAATCACCTAGACGGTAAGCGCATCATTCAGTAGGGCCTGCGCTTGCCTGACAGTGGGGCATAAATACCAGCACGCCATTAACTGGCTGTTTCAATGTGACTTGTGAGTCTGGAAATACTCAGTGAGTTGCCTCGCCCTTTTCAAACTTCATTCCGGCTTTGGGGTCATTGAATATCGTAAGATCCAGCGCATTCTCTGACTTGGCCACAATGGTAGTCACGGTAGCATCGCCAGTTACATTAACAGCGGTACGCGTCATATCCAGCAGTCGGTCAACACCCAATATCAGGGCGATACCCTCAATAGGCAGGCCAACATTGGCCAGTACACCAGCTAAGATCACCAGACCTACACTTGGTACACCAGCGGTGCCGATAGAGGCCATAATAATCATAACCACTATCATCAGGTATTGAGAAAGCGAGAGATCAATACCGTAGAACTGGGCGATAAACCCGGTGGCAATGCCCTGCATGATAGCGGTGCCGTCCATATTAATAGTCGCACCCATAGGGATGGTGAAGGATGAGACTCGATTATTAACACCAATGCGTTTTTCCACAGTTTCCATGGTCACTGGAATGGTGGCATTGGATGATGCGGTTGAGAACGCAAACATCATTGCCGGGCGCATTTTTTTAAGGAAGGTAATCGGGTTGAGCCCTGCGAGAAGCGACAGCATGGTTGGATAGACAATCAAACCGTGAATAAACAGAACGGCTAATACCAATACAATGTATTTGGCAACCTTGGCAAATTCAGCAAAATCCAGCGTTGCGCCGAGTATTAAAATCAGGGAAAAAACGCCTATCGGGGCCATTTTCATGACGAAGGTAACGAGCTTCATAATGACTTCGTTCAGGTTGGAGAAAAAGCTAGCGATATTGGCACCGGCTTTGCCGCTGTGGGTAATAGCGATACCCAGCATGACTGCAAACACGATAATTGGCAGCATGTCGCCATTGGCCATGGCACTGACCGGGTTGGTGGGGACAATATCAACGAGTACCTGGACAAAAGATTTATTGGTAGTGATTTCTTTAAGTGCAGCCGCTGCGGGCTCCGCACCGATGCCGGGTTGGAAGATGACAGCAGCAAGTAATGCCAGAGAAACCGCAATGCCCGTTGTTATTAAATAGAGACCAATAGTTTTAAAGCCGATTCGGCCCAGTGTAGACGGGTCGGCTAAGGCTGATGTCCCGGTAACTAGCGAAACAAATACCAGCGGCACAACCAGCATTTTCAGCAGGCTGATGAAGATTTTGCCGATAACAAAAAATATCCCGCCAGTGAGCCAGGTATTTACCCAATCCGGACTGCCAAGGCCATATTGGAGAAACAGACCGATTATTAGGCCGGACACCATAGCAAGAAAAATTTTCGCGCTGAGACTCAAGTTACCGTATGACATGATATTCCCTATGTGATGTTCGTTATTTTTATAGATTAATATGGCTATTAAGCACTATAACCATCAATGATGCGATAGAATTTACACCTTTAATGGACAAATGCCAAATTAGATTGCAAAAACATGCAAATAATTTTAGCCAATCAGAAGCGATATTCGAAATGAGCCAGCATTCAAATTCAGATAATAACCCGAAAACCAGTCACTTTATCCGCAATATAGTTATTGCAGACCTCGATTCCGGCAAGCACCAAAGCATTAAAACCCGCTTTCCGCCTGAGCCTAACGGGTTTTTGCATATTGGTCATGCGAAAGCCATTTGCCTGAACTTCGGTTTGGCAGCAGAGTTTTCAGGGCTGACCAATTTGCGTTTTGATGATACCAATCCCTGCAAAGAGGAAGAAGCCTACGCTCGTGCAATCGAGAAAGATGTTCGCTGGCTGGGTTTTGAATGGGATGAACTTCGTCATGCCTCAGATTATTTCCCGGATTTTTATAATTTTGCGGTCGAATTGATTGAGACAGGCAAAGCCTATGTTGAAGAACTCAGTGCTGAGGAAATGCGTGAATATCGTGGCACCCTAACGACAGCCGGTCGTCCGAGTCCTTGGCGGGAACGGCCGCTGGAAGAGTCATTGGATTTGTTTCAGCGCATGCGAGTAGGTGAGTTTGAAGATGGTCGCTTTGTATTGCGGGCTAAAATTGATATGGCATCGCCAAATATTAAGCTGCGTGATCCCACCATTTACCGAATTCGCAATATCGCCCATCAACGCACGGGCGATGAATGGCATATTTACCCCATGTATGATTTCGCCCACTGCATTTCTGATGCGCTTGAAGGCATCACGCATTCACTCTGCACCTTGGAGTTTGAAGATCATCGACCGCTGTATGACTGGGTGCTGGATAATGTTTCGGTTAAGGCACACCCACAGCAAATCGAATTTGCCCGCCTGAATTTAGATTACACAGTAATGAGCAAGCGGCGGCTGAAAATGCTGGTCGATGAAGGCCTGGTCGATGGCTGGGATGATCCGCGTATGCCAACCCTGGCAGCGATGCGCAGGCGTGGTTATCCGCCGGCGGCGATCCGGAATTTTTCCGAGGTTATTGGAGTGACTAAATCTGAATCCATTATTCCGCTTGGTGTGCTGGAAAACGAAGTGCGCAACGAATTAAATACCACCGCCCCACGGGCGATGGCGGTACTGGATCCTTTGAAAGTAGTCTTGCTGAACTTTCCGGAAGGCGAAACCGAATGGTTTGAAGCGGCCCGCCACCCGCAGGATGAATCCATGGGCACGCGCCGGATACCAATTACGCGGGAAATTTATATCGAACGCGGCGATTTTATGGAAGAACCGGTACGCAAATACTTCCGTCTTAAGCCGGGCGGCGAGGTTCGCTTACGCAATGCCTTTATTATCAAGTTCGTTGACCTTATCAAAGATGACAATGGTGAAGTGATTGAAGTACATTGCGAGCTGGACCCGCAAACCCGCAGCGGCATGCCCGAGTCCAGTCGCCGGGTTAAAGGTACTATTCACTGGGTTTCAGCCGAGCATGGTGTACCTACCGAAGTGCGCCTGTATGACCGTTTGTTTAATGTTGAGAACCCCTTGGCAGATAAAGATCGTGACTTCAGGGAATTCATTAACCCGGACTGCCTGAGCAAAGTAACTGCCATGGTTGAGCCTTCGTTTATTGAAGCCGGTGGTTTTTGCCAGTTTGAAAGAGTCGGTTATTTTTGTCATGATGCGCAAGACTCCACAAAAGAAAAGCCCGTGCTGAATAGAACAGTAAGCCTTCGAGATTCATGGGCAAAGCGCGGCAATAAATAGTGAAAAGATTTATTAAATGGTTAGGTCTTGGTTTAGTAACAGTAGTTCTGCTGACGGGTGTCTTTGTTCTGCATACCATCTACTTCAAACCACTCAGTTTGAACCTGTTTTATAATAAAGTTTTTATTGAGTTTATGTTCAGAAATCCGGAGACGCTTTCCAGCTTGCGGCTGCTGGAACCAATGGGTTTGCATTATAAAAATGATGAGCTATCTGATTCCAGTCCGGCGAGAGCCGTCGAGGATGCCGCTATTACCCGCCGTAATCTGGAGCACTTGCTGGCCTATGATTCCTCCGAGCTGGAAGGTGAAGAACAGCTTTCCTATGCGGTGCTTTCCTGGTTTCTGGAAGACATCGTTGCTGGCGAACAGTTTATGTATCATAACTATCCGGTTAACCAGCTGTTTGGGGTGCAGAGTAATTTGCCGACCTTCATGGCAACTCAGCACCTAATTACCTCTCGGCGTGAGGCTGAGGATTATATTGCCAGACTCAATCAGTTTGATGAAAAGTTTGCCGGGGTCATACAAGGGCTGGAGTTGCGTGAAGAAAAAGGCATTATTCCACCCAGGTTTGTGGTTCAGAAAGTACTCAAAGAAATGCATGAGTTTAGCGCCCAGCCAATCGAAGAAAATATTCTATATAGTACTTTTATAGAAAAAGTTGAAAAGCTAGATCAGCTCAATGTTGATGTGCGCAAATCTCTGGAGTTGCGAGCTGCAAGTGCAATCCGACTTAGTGTGCTACCGGCCTACAGGCAACTCATAAAATATTTCCAACGGCTTAAACCTAAGGCTACCCAGAACCATGGGGTGTGGTCACTACCTGATGGTGACGCATTTTACGACCTCAAGGTTCGTGCCAATACCACTACAGATATGACAGCAACACAAATCCATAAAATTGGGCGTGCTGAAGTACGCCGAATAGAAGCCGCTATGGATCAAATACTCTGTGTGCAAAATCTCTGTGAAGGTAGTGTCGGTACCCGCGTGCAAGCTTTGTCACAAGACCCGCGTTACTTGTATCAGCCCGGTGAAACTACTGGCGATCAGATTCTGCAAGACTACCAGCAGCTGATTGAGGAGATCACAGTTAAACTTCCAGACTGGTTTGGAACCTTGCCGCAGGCGCCAGTTAAAGTAGAGCGGATTCCAGAATTTAAACAAGATACAGCGCCCGGGGCATATTACAACCCGCCGACAATGGATGGTTCTCGCCCAGGCATCTTTTACGCTAACTTGCGGGATTTTTCAGCGATTACCCAATGGGGCATGCCTACGCTGGCCTATCATGAGGCCATGCCGGGGCATCACTTACAGATAGCCATTGCCATGGAGATCAAGGGCGTACCAATGTTCCGAAATTTCTTACCATTTACCGCTTTTTCCGAAGGTTGGGCATTGTATTCCGAGCAGTTGGCCTATGAAATGGGAATGCTTGAAAACCCGCTGCATAACTTGGGTCGTTTACAGGCAGAAATGTTCCGGGCTGTGCGGCTGGTTGTAGATACAGGTCTGCACAAAAAGCGTTGGTCCAGGGAGCGAGCGATTCGGTATATGTTAGAAAAAACGGGCATGCCTAAAGGTGAAGTGGTTGCTGAGGTTGAGCGCTATATGGTAATGCCAGGGCAAGCATTGGCGTATAAAGTGGGGATGTTAAAAATTCTGGAGCTGCGCGAGCGAGCCAGACAAGAACTGGGCGATAAGTTTGATATTCGCGATTTTCATGATGCGGTGTTAACCCATGGCGGCCTGCCACTAACCCTAGTTGAGCAAGAAGTTGATCGGTATATTTTGGAGAAACAACAATAATGCGCATAATTTCAGTTAATACTAATGGTATCCGCGCCGCGGCACGCAAGGGTTTTTTTGAGTGGCTGGCGGCACAAAAAGCAGATTTTGTATGCATTCAGGAAACCAAAGCTCAGCAACATCAGCTTGATGCTGAGGTGTTTCATCCTCAAGGTCAGAATGTATATTTTTCTGATGCCGAGAAAAAAGGCTATAGCGGCACCGCAATTTACACCCCGCATACGCCCGATAATGTGCAAATTGGTGTCGGCATCGACTGGTTTGATAATGAAGGTCGTTGGCTGCAGGTAGAAGTGGGTAATTTAACCGTAATTTCTGTTTATATGCCCTCGGGCTCATCCAAGGAAGAGCGCCAGTTACTCAAGTATGAA
>QIKG01000088.1 GCA_003232965.1 Oceanospirillales bacterium | reverse complement strand
GGAGTTACTTTCTGCTTTTTATCAACAACAAGCACAGTTTCATCAACAGCAAGCACAGCTTGATGAGTTAAAGCTGCAAAAAGAAGAGCTAAAACAACGGGTGTCGCAATTTGTTGATCAGTCTACTTTTGGACAGGTACAGACGGTATTTAATAAATAAGTCTAAACCTTGCAATGCTATTTAAAGCCGGCTCCAGAGCCGGCTTTTTTTTGGCTGGAGTGTTGCATTGTCTCAACTGGCGATTCAACCCTTAGGGTGGCTTTGTTTTTTTAGGCGCTATAAATGCCTCTAAGAAGCATATTGTTAAAGCATAGATCAGGTATCCAGTGAGAATTTCAACACTTAATTGCGAGTATAAAACTTCTTGACCAGGTCAAAACAGGGCGGGGTTTACTTTGGGCTTACTTATCAAGCTCTTAATTTTGGCTTTTCTGCTGGAATATCCGCGCGAGTAAAAAAAGCCCGGCAAGTGCCGGGCTTTTGTCTGTTGGCTATCACGCGACTTGCGAACGCCGTGGGTAAATAATCAATAGCTGGCTGATTTGTCTTTATAAACCAAGCCTTTTTCTGCAGCCTGGCTACGCACGGCTTGGTAGATATTATCATCCAACGAGCCTTTGCTACCACCAAGTTTGGCGACTTCTTTCTTCAAATAATCAGCGCGTTTTTCACTCAATTCAAGGATATCCTGCTTCAGTTTCTTGCGGCGCTCATCATACTCTTCGATAACTGCCATTTGAGCAGCTGGTTTCAGTAGCTTGAGCGATTCAGGCAGTTTATCTATGGCAATGGATTCAAGGCTTACATCACCACGAACAACAGCGGCTACTAGTTCACCTTCACCAAGAAAGTTTTTCTCACCGCTGGCTGAAGTGTTAAATGTCACTCGCCTGGCCTGTGCCTGGGGCGATGAGTTTTCCCGTAACTTGCTGCTAGCAGCGAGTTTTGATTGCTGGCGTTTTTGTTCTTCCGGGTTGCCGAAATATAGTTTGGTCTCATCGAGTTTGCTGGATAATTCAGCCATTTGTTGATCATAGGGTGTGCTGATAGCAATGGCGCTACCGCCTTGCTCTACCTGAAAATAGAGTCCGCCGCCTAAGCTGGCAATCTGCTTCCACTGGTGGGTTGTGTTGGTGCTCTGGCCAGCCTGAATGGCATTAAATTTAATCCCTTTCTGCTGCGCGATTTTCAAGCTTTGCGTGTAGGGCACATCATCCGGGTAATCCATATGCGGCGGTGCATCACCCAACAGAAAAACTACCCGGTAGGTTTGCTTGTCCTGGCTCCAGGAGATTTTATGTACGGCATCATAAATTGCCTGGTTTACGCTTTCTGGGCCGTCACCACCACCTTCGGCGCGGTAATCCATCAGCGAGGCATACATGCTATCTAGGTCACTGGATAAATCCAGAACTTTGGTAACATAGCTATCACCGCGGTCACGAAAGGCGACCATGCCCATTTTAATTTCAGGTGCGTTTTGTGCAGATGCCATGGTGCTGGCAATAGACCAGATTTTTTCCTTGGCAGCCTCAATCATGCCACTCATACTACTGGTGGTATCGAGTACAAATACCACTTCGATTTTTGACTGCTGATGCATCACTAAATCTGCAGCCAGCGGGTCAGCCAGTGGGTCAGATAACTGGTTCCCGGTATAAGCTGTAGCCATTGCCGATTCAAAATGCGGATAGGCCATTACACTGACAGCGGTAATGGTTAAAATGATGAGTGCGGTTAATTTCGTTTTCATGGTTTTCTCCTTTTGGGCTTATGCCCGGTTTGATAGTTTTACAACTGCAGATTGCGCGCTACGATAAGCGCTCTGGAAGTGGTCATCTACTGATGTTTGCTGCCGCTTTTCAGACCACAGGTTTTTCGGGATAGCAACGAACATTGCCTGAATTAAAAAGAAACACCAGATGCTTAAAAACAAGCTACCGGTAGTTCCGGCGGCCCAGAACGCCGCAGCAATACTCAGCAGATTCAGGCCCAGATCTGCCAGTACCGAGAGTGCTCCGGAATAAAAATACAGGGACCGAATAACCCAGAGCATGGAAATATGTACCAGCAAAAACAACACCGCTGGTGGTGAATAAAACCATAATGCAGTGCTAATCACGAGCCACAATCCCATAACGCTGACGCGCCCAAGTCGTGTTTGTCCGCGGTTCAGTAAATACAAGATATAGCCGAAGCTGGCGATACTGATCAGCAGGCGGAGCAATTGGCTTTCGCCTATAAATACTGAAAGTAGATAGTACAAAACGCTGCCGATCAGACTGGTGCTAAAGGCAATAGCCAGGCCTTCATTGAAAGTTGCGGATTTAAGATTTGTATTTTTCATCTTATTGCCTCCGTTGTTTTTCATTGAGGAAGGCAATTTCGATTTCATCGGTGTTGATGCTGGTTACCGGACTATCCCAGGATGACAATGGGTCGCCCCGGAGTACGCTAGCTTCAGTGATTAACAATTCTGCTTTTTGCTGCATGCTTTCAAGTTGCATCTGCTTTTCGCTCATACGTGTTTGCAGCCCGGATATCTGTTGCTGAATCGACTCGTTCTGAGTTGCTAAGTGATCATAGAGTTGGGTGGTTTCCAGCTGGCGTTTGATCAAAGAACGGGCCAGGTCTTCTTCATCTGATTGAAAACAAAGATCCAGTTCCGCCGGATATTTATCCATTAATTGCTGCAACTGAGAAAGCCGAGTCTCAACTTTCTGTTGTGAGCCCTGTAAGTGTTGGATAGTGTCCTCAGTAGCGTAAAGGTCTTGCTGCATTTCCCGGATTGCCTGCTTGAGCAATTGTTCGGGTTGTTCGATGTTATCCAACACCGCGTGCAGGTCAGCTTGGAATAGCTTGCTAATACGATTAATTAATGCCATTTTTTGTTCTCCAGAGTGGTTGAGTGGGTGCATACAGTTTAGGCAGGCAGATACCCGGCGAATAGACAGGTTTTGGTAAAATAATAAGAAGTATTTTTACAAGAAATTTACAAAACAAGCCCACACCGGCGCTAAGTACAGGGTAATATCTATTTCATAGTGTTTAGTTGGTATAGTATTTAGCAGGTATAGTGATGAGCAGCTGTTCAAAAATATTAATTGTTGAAGATGAAGCCGCCATTCGCACCGGGCTGGTAGATGTATTGGTTTACCATGGCTATCAGGTAGAAGCAGTGGCTAATGGCCGGGAGGGCTTGGAAAAAGCACTCAGTGGCAGCTTTGACCTATTGCTGCTTGATGTTATGTTGCCGGAAATAAACGGTTTCGAAATTTGTCATCAACTGCGGCAATCCGATCCTGATCTAGCAATCATTATGCTCACCGCCAAAAGCATGGATGAAGATGTTGTTCAGGGGCTGTCTTTGGGTGCGGATGACTATGTAACCAAGCCTTTTTCCATCACCCAGTTACTGTTGCGGGTACAGGCTGTATTGCGCAGAACTCGGGCCCCAGAGAACAGCACGGATATTATTCACCTGAGTGATAAAGTTACTATAGATTGTCTCAATCTCTGTGGAAAAAGAGATGAGGAAACTCTTGTATTTACTCGCCGCGAAATCGATTTATTACGCTATCTACAGCAACACGGCGAACGCCCAGTGAGTCGGGGTGAGCTACTACATAAGGTCTGGGGCTATGCCAGTAATGCTGATCTTGAAACCAGAACCGTGGATATACATATCGCAAAACTCCGGCGTAAACTCGAACCGGAGCCAGCCCAACCACAATTTATATTGACTATTCGTGGTGCTGGCTATCGCTTACGAGCAGTTACACAGGCGCAGGATAGTTAAGTGAGTAGGGTAAGTAGTAGTCTGTATTCAAACATGGATGAAAAGCATTTACGACGCTGGTTGTTCGTGTTTTTTCTAGCAATAGCCATACCAGCAGCTCTTTTAATTGTACAAACTTACAGCCAGTTGAAGTGGGAGTCTTTCCACCAACAACGCGGCCTAGCTGAGGAGCTAAGTCAGCGTATCGAGGCACGCTTTGTAGAGTTGATAAATACAGAAGAGGCCCGTCCGTTTACTGATTACGCCTTTCTAAATCTGGCGGGTGATCCAGAGGCTAACTTTCTACAGTTCTCACCCATCGCCAGCTTTCCGGTAGCCGCAGAAATTCCAGGGCTTATCGGCTATTTCCAACTGGATGCAGGTGGCGAGTTATCGACCCCGTTTGTGCCGCTGGACCTCAGCAGTTTCAGCCGTTATGGTATTGCTGATAATGAACAGCAGGCCAGGCAGGCGTTACAAACACAAATTTACCAGGTTTTGTCACAAAATCGTTTGTTGCTGAATACCCCGGTACCAGCTGAGAGTAGCTCGCTGGATTCATCCAGCGCGAACCGAGGCAACGAGAATGTACTGGCGGTCGTGGAAAAAGAAGAGCTTCTGCAACGCAAGTCAGATTTAGCCGCGCGCCAACAGTTGTCGGAGAAAAAGAACCAAAAAAGGAACCCGCGCACACAGGCTGCCTTTGATCAGTTGGAAAAGGCTGTGCCGAGCCCGGCCAGTCGGAAAGTTATCCAGCGCAGCGACACTGACAAACTGGAGTTGGCAGATAGTGAGAACGACGACCGGGAAACCAGGAAAAAACAGTCGACTGATGCTAGGTTTTCTAAAAATAAAGCCCGAAAAGAATGGAATAGCCTGCCGGTTCTGGCTGAAGAAACTGTTGCAACACAAGAAAGTATCGTTGGGTCTGCATCAGCGGCAAGTGCTTCGGAAAGTTCTCTCGGGGCAGCGCAAAGCTACCCGGGCTTAACAGTCCGGACATTTGAAAGCGAAATTGACCCGCTGGTTTTTAGCCAGCTCGATAGCGGACATTTTGTGCTTTTTCGTAAAGTATGGCGTGATGGTGAACGCACAATTCAGGGTTTGCTGATTGAACAGCAAAGCTTCCTTCAGTTTTTGATTAATACACTGTTCCAGCAAACGAGTGTATCCCTTTCCAGTGATCTCTTGGTATCTTACCGGGGCAGTAATATTGCAATTTTTTCTGGCCGTAGTGGTGATAGGTATTCATCTGTAACTGGAAGCTCAGCACAATTTAGTGGTCAAACGCTCTACCGTAGCCGCTTAAATGAACCCTTTGCAGAACTGGAGCTGCTGTTTAATATCAATAAATTACCTGCGGGGCCTGGAGCCCAGGTTGTAGTTTGGTTATCCATCATTCTTATGCTGATTTTACTCGTCGGTTTCTACCTGATGTACCGCTTGGCGGCTCGCCAAATAGAACTGGCACGGCAGCAACAAGATTTTGTTTCCGCAGTTAGCCACGAACTTAAAACCCCGCTGACATCGATCCGTATGTATGGGGAAATGCTCAAACAAGGATGGGCGGCAGAAGATAAAAAACCCGAATATTACAATTATATTTTTGCTGAAAGCGAACGCCTTTCGCGTTTGATTAACAATGTACTGCAACTTGCACGCATGTCACGAAATGAGCAGCAAGCTAATTTACGCAGCATCACAGTGCATGAGTTAATGTCCCTGTTGGAATCAAAAGTATCCTCACAAATTACCCACGCCGGCTTTCAGTTGAAGCTGGAGTGTACAGCCGCAGGGGAGTTGAGTATCGATGTGGACTGGTTTACCCAAATCATCCTTAACCTGGTCGATAATGCGCTCAAATTCTCTGCTGGTACCGATAATAAAACCATCGATATCCATTGTCAGCGCCTACACGACAATGTTATCCAGTTCAGTATTCGTGACTACGGGCCCGGGATCGAAAAACAACAGATGAAATCTATTTTTAAACTGTTTTACCGCAGCGAAAATGAAGCCACCCGCGACACCATCGGCACCGGTATCGGCTTAGCATTAGTTCAACAAATGACGCATGCTATGAGTGGCAGTATTGATGTAATAAACCAGCGCCCTGGGGCAGAGTTTCGATTAACTTTTCCGTTGCGTAATTAACCAATAAGCTTAAAAAGACATTCTTTTACTGGTGTAAAGGCTTCGAGTTCTGACTCACTAATATCATCTCCTTTATCGTTACTGATTTCAAGTACACCGCTTTTTGTGATTGGGTCAGTAGTTGTATTTACTTTCAGCAGACTGATTTCAAAGACTTCGTTATTTGGAGCTAAGTCCAGGCAACTGGTTATTGTGTCTGGTTTAGATGATGCACCCAGTAATACTGGTATTGCTATAATAGTTAGAACAATCAAGTGAATTTTTTTCATAGTAAATATCCTATTAATTAAAGATCCGGCTCATATTCGAGTATGTCACCGGGTTGACAGTTAAGGGCAGCACAAATTTTTTCAAGGGTTTCGAAACGCACACCCTTCACCTTTCCTGATTTTAGTAATGAAAGATTGGCTTCTGTAATACCAATGATTTTAGCGAGTTCCTTTGAGCGCATTTTTTTTAATGATAGCTGTACATCTAGCCTGACTATAATTGGC
>QIKG01000277.1 GCA_003232965.1 Oceanospirillales bacterium | reverse complement strand
TTAAGCGGCGCGTTTCCGCGTCCGGTGGAGCCAGCTTGCTGGCGGAACGCACTTTAATGTTTTGTTATGCGGCGGTGTATCTATTGCCACCAGAATCACTCTTTGTGCGTTGAACTGATTCACAGTTTAGTATGTTGTTTGCGCGTTTGCCAGTTTTGCCGGTTAACGGCTTTTTCCGAAGGCCACTGATACTGGACTAAAAGCTGCCCCGATGTTTCTGGTTACGACCTATGGTAGCCACCAGGCGATAAACTTACTGCTGGGCTTTTTGCCCTAAAAATCTTGGGGTTCTGTTTATCTGGAAAATTTTCCAGATATGCACAGCCCTTTTTTATATCATGCAATTAAGGGTATTGATTTGCAAGAAGAAAATTTATTTCGGGTAAATATACTTCATAGATATCCGCATTTTATTCCATATAACTCGGTAAAGTTTCTCACTCAACAACAGGTAAGTTGCTGATTATGGGTGTGGTCGATATTGTTTAGACTTTAATGACTAAAAAGGGGCCACCTATGTCAAAACTGTTGCGATAGGGGATAAACCCCAATTAATTCCTGATGCTTTTGGATTATTGCTGTTGTAGATATCTTTATTTCTCAGCCACTCGCTGAATTTTCCTCTCTGCACGACCCTCAATCATGTAATAGACCACAGGCACTACAACCAGAGTCAACAAGGTTGAGCTAATCATGCCACCAATTACAGCGACTGCCAAAGGTGAGTTCACATCCGCACCTGCGCCTTTGCTAAGGGCGGCTGGTATCATTGCCAGAATAACGGTTAATGAGGTCATTAATACCGGCCGCATGCGTTGCGGGCAGGCTTTGATTAAGGCATCTTTTACATTTTCACCTTTTTCTCGTAATTGATTGGTACGATCAACTAACAATATTGAGTTTTTGGCAACTAGGCCAACCAATAGCACCAGGCCTATCATTGAAAAAATATTCAGGCTATGCCCAGTTAGCCAGAGCGCGCCAACACCACCAATAATCGCTAATGGTTGTGCCACCATTACAATAAGCGGCTGCACAAAAGAATTAAACTGGCTGGCCAATACCATAAACACTAATAATAAGGCGGTAATAAAAGCGAAGGCCATATATCCCATGGTCTTGCCGAATTCTTCAGCCTGACCAATCATGCGTACGCTATAACCCGGCGGTAGCAAACCTTCGGAGGCTTGTAGGATTTTCTCTACCGCACCACCCAAAGCACCTTGGGGCGTGGCATAAAAATAGGCGGCATAACGCAAATCCATGCGCGATACTACGGCTGCACCCAGTTTGTCTTCTAAGCTAACGATATTATCCATGCGCACCATTTCACCACTACCGCCGCGCAGCCAGATATGGGCTAAATCAACATTTTCGCGTAACTCGCCTTCTGCGGCCTTGAGCCGAATATCATAGCGTTGGCCGTCACCGGGATCATCGTTATAGCGGGCGATATCAAAGCCTGATGCCAACACATTAATCGACAGGGCAATGTCACTTGAAAGTATACCTAGCGCTCCGGCCTTTTCTCTGTCTACCACTACGGATTGTTGCGGCAGGGTCAGCTGCAAGTCGAGGTCGGGTGCGCCGACTTCAGGATATTGTTTCAGCTTTTCCTGTAATTGTGCCGCCAGTTCCGCCACCTTCGCCAACTCCGGACCACCGAGTACAAACTGCAAGGGTTCGCCGCGTTGACCGCCGATCATTGGTAAAGGCGATGGGTAGGCGTTGAGACCGGGAATGCTGGCAAAACTCTCACCTAGTTCAATAATTACTTCAGTTTGGGACTGCGTGCGTTCGCGCCATGATTTTAAGCGTACCAGTACATTACCCTGATTAACCTGGCGTGAAAGACCACTACCAATGGTTGAAAAATAAGTATCGACCGATGGTTGAGCTTTGAGAATGGCTTCCAGCTCAGTGAGTTTTTCAGCCGTGTACTCTATGCTGGACCCCAGAGGTGCCTTGAAAGTCACCTGAAAGCGGCCTTCATCTTCTTCCGGCATAAAACCCTTGCCGATGTTGGCGAAGAAAAAGCCACTGCTCAAGACAATTATAAGTGTTACCAATACCACCAGAGTTCGCCGCTTCAGCGCGTGCTCAAGCAACCAGCGATAGCCATCATCCAGCTTATCGAAGCCTCCTCCCAACCAATTTGAGACTCGACCTTTCTTTTGTCCAAGCTGTAAATAGCGAGAACACAGCATGGGTGTTAGCGTCAAAGACACAAACAGGGAAACCAGTACTCCGGCGGTAACTACTACCGCAAAAGCTTCAAAAAATCGGCCGATGATGCCTTCCATAAAGATAACCGGAACAAAAATGGAAACCAGTGTCAGGGTTGCCGCCAGTACCGCAAATACAACTTCATTACTACCGTTAACTGCAGCCCTTCTGGGCCCGGGGTCAATTTCTTCACGATGCCGGAAGATGTTTTCTAACACCACAATGGCATCGTCCACCACAATGCCGATTAGCAGTAGCAATGCCAGCAAGGTCATGGTGTTGAAGGTGTAGCCCATGAAGTACATGACCGCCACCGCACCCAGTAAAGACACAGGAATGGCCGCAGCGATTATTAAAGTTGAGCGGAAATTGCGTAAAAACAGCAAAACCACAAAAGCGGTTAGCAGCGTGCCCAGCAATAAATGTTCTTTTAATACCGAAACAATGCCACGGATTTCAACGCCGTCGTTATGTGCCACCCCAATAAACATCCCGACTGGCAGTTGCGGCACAATTTCTTCTGCCAGGCGACGCTCAACCTCATCGACGATGGCAACCGTGTTGGCACCCTGAATTCTGACTATTGCCAAGCCTACTGTCGGCTCGCCGTTGAAGCGTGCAAGCTGACGGTAATCGGCCAGTCCATCTTCAATTTCTGCTATATCACCTAAGCGAATCGGCGCCGCTGGCAGGCTTGAATCCATGCCATTACCTGGATAGGCAATAACCATTTCTGCGAGATCTTGCGGATGGTGATACTCAAGGTCGAGCTGGATTAGGTCTTCGCGCTTACCATCCACCAAAAAACCGCCCGGTAAGCTCAGGTGTTCTGCCTGGAAGCTGCGTACAAGGTCCGGCACTGCTACTCGCAAGGCGGCCATTTTCGCCAAGTCCAGATTAACCCGAATGGTGCGTTTACGCCCGCCACCCATTCTAACCTCACCTACTCCATCAATGGTTTCCAAGCTTTTTTTGATCGTATTTCGGGCGTATTGATTCAGCTGCTGTAAAGTCCTGTCGCCCGACAGTGTTAGCCAGATAATGGGCATTGAACCAAATTCGACCTTTGCCAAAATCGGTGGTTCTACATCGCGGGGCAGGTCACGCAAAACACCGCTGACTTTAGCCTGCACTTCATTAAAAGCAACATCCACATCTTTGCTGTTATCAAACTGCACATTGATTATGGAAATACCCGGCGCAGAGCGGGAGTGCATATGCTCTATTCCAGGCACTGCATTTACTGAGGTTTCAATAACATTGGTAATGCTGGAATCAATAATTTCTGGTGTGGCTCCCGGTAAAATTGTGGTCACCGAAATCATTGGAAAATCAATTTCTGGGAAGCGATCAACGCCAATGTCTTTGTAAGCGATAATGCCAAACAGCACCATTAACGCAGACAGCATCCAAGTCAGTACATGTCGACGAACCGCGATCTCAGGCAGATTCATTTTGCAATCCGAACACTGGCACCGTCGGTAAGAAATCCGGCACCGTCAGTCGCTATCATTTCGCTGCCATCCAAGCCGCTGAGAACTTCTATTTTTCCTGCCCGGCTCTGGCCTCGCTGTACCACTTGTTGTTCTGCTCGGTTAGCAAATATCAAATAGACCACATCACCGGCAGGTCGCCGAACAATACTGATTGCCGGAACTAATACGGCATCCGGGTTTTCGCCAATCAGTACCCGCGCCCGAACCGTTGCCCCCGGATAGCGATTGTTTGCCGCCGTAACATCAGCCAATAGTATTAATGAACGAGCGCCTGCTGTAATCATCGGTTGGATTTCGCGAATTTTAGAAGTCACTACATTATCTGTATCAGTGGCAATGGTTATCTCAACCAATTGGCCGCTCTTTAGCTTGCCACCGGCAATTTCAGGAACTGGCAGACGCGCCTGTAGACGGTCGGTTTCGGCAAGGGTAAAAACCGGTGTTCCGGGGCGTAAGTAATCGCCAACCGATACCAACCGTGAATCAATCTTGGCATCAAATGGTGCTTTGATTTCGGTACGCGCTAATTGATCCTTTGCCAGCGAAAGATTGGCTCTAGCGGCTTCCGACTGCGCTCTGTACGAGGCAAGTTTAGCCCGGGCATCATCTAGGCCGCTTTTAGAAACATAGTTTTTCTTATCCAGGTCGGTGAGTCTTTTCACCCGCCTGGCTTCATTCTCAATCATCACAGATAATTGTTTAAGCTCGGCTTTTGCGGCTTTTTCCTGCAGCTTTAAGTTACTTGACTCTACAATCAGCAATACCTCATCGGCACTCACAGATTCGCCGCTTTTTACCAATATTTCGGTAATCTTACCGGAAACTTCAGCAGCGATTCTCGGACTATTTATACTTTCCAGAACTCCAACTGTTTCAATCCAATAGCGCAGCGGGGCGCGTTCTGCCGTTGCTACACTTATCATAGTGGTACTGGTGTTATTACCTGATCCCGCCTGCTTATTTTCTTCACCCTCGCCACCACAGCCGTAAAGTCCAATAACAAGAACAAGTGCAACCGCATATTTACCAAAATATTTAATCATAAAACTCATCCTTCCTGCCCTCCAGCGCCAATCCCATTAAACAGAAGGTCTATGACACCTTGTGCGTATTTATCCGGGTCGTTGGCAAAGTCGACGGTATCGAGGTGCGCGATAATCGGCAAAGCCTCGAAGAAAAATAAATTCGCCGATACCAACATACTAGCCACCATCGCGGGATCCATGTTCTTTCGTAGTTCACCGGCCTGCTGGCCCATCTCGATTAAATTTACCAAACGGTTAAATTGCTTACCCAGTAATTCCGCTGCCATTTGCTGACCATGGCCACTGCGAGTTGCTCTAGACTCCTGCAATAATAAGCAGGCGCCCTGACAGTTGGACAGAATATTATTCAGGTGGCCTCGGCTGAACTGGGATAAACGGGAACGATAGTCATCCTCACCGCTATCAAGTTCATCGAGTAATTTTCTTGATGCTTGGATAATTCGTTGAATCACGGCTTTATACAGCTTATCTTTACTGCCAAAGTGATGGAAAACATTGGCTTTCGAAACTCCGGCCTGATCACCAATCTGGCGCATAGAAACAGCAGAAAAGCTTTGCTCGGCAAAGAGTTTCTCAGCGGCTTCTAAAATTGATTCAACTGCGTTGCCAGAGGACTGAGAGGATATAGCCTGATTCATTCGCTTGCCTTATAATTCGCTGACCGACCGGTCGGTCAGCGAATTATACCGCAAATAGCGCAAGCTTATCAATGCTCTTAAAATCGGGGGAGTTACTGCTATCAGCGCAAGAAAACAGCGTTGATATTGGTGGCGCTAGTGCTGGTGACCACCCGGCCCGTGGACATGACCATGCTCGATTTCTTCCGTACTGGCTTCGCGAACACTATCTATGTTGACTTCAAAAACCAGGGTTTGACCTGATAAGGGGTGGTTGGCATCAACATCGGCATGAAAACGGCCCACTTTAATTACCATAACCTGGCGCTGCCCTTCTTCCGTCTCGATGATTGCCATGGTGTTGGCTTTTAGTTTGCCCTGGCTTTTGATATTCTTGATGGGCATGCGCATTTGCAGTTCGGGGTTATATTCGCCATAAGCTTCTGCGGGAGTGACTGTAATCGAAACTTCATCATCCTCTGCGGTTTTTCCTTCAAGGCCTTTTTCCAGGCCGGGAATAATATTACCCGTGCCGTGCAAGTACACCAGCGGCTCCTTGCCTTCTGAACTTTCAAGCGTTGAACCGTCTTCCAGTTTTAATGTGTAATGAAGCGTTACTACCCGATCTTTAGCGACTTGCATGCTGTTTGCCTTATACCTGAAATGAGCGTTGTATTGTACCTTAGGAGCCTCTGATCTATTCGTGAATGAGCATCTTGATGCCTATAATTTCCAATGGCAGCGTTGGCAAGCACTAGCAATAGCGTTGCTATTACGAGCACTTACCGCCTTGCTCTTGAAAATTATAGGCTCAATCTGCTTCACTCAGAATAAATCAGAGGCTCCTTAGTCAACCGCCGATGATTATTTTGTAACTTTTCCCGGCTGCTTGCGTTTAAGCTGGTATAGGACAACACGAGAGAGAATATGCAGCAACGCTTCAATGCCATGGTTAAACAGCATCAACACCGGGTTTTTACCCTGGCGGTGTATATGCTGCGCGATCGTGCGGAAGCCGAAGATGTCACCCAGGAAACCTATTTGAAGCTTTGGCAACGGATGGAAAAAACCCAAGAGGAAGTCAAACGGGCCTGGCTGCTGCAAGTTACCCGCAA
>QIKG01000147.1 GCA_003232965.1 Oceanospirillales bacterium | reverse complement strand
TTTTATCTGCTCCTTCGGTTTCAGGGATAACATTGCTGCCGTAAAGGGCATCGTACAAACTACCCCAACGGGCGTTGGCAGCATTCAGGGCAAAACGGGCGTTTTTGACCGGCACCACCAGTTGTGGCCCGGGTTGTAGCACGATTTCACTATCTGTGTTTTGCGTGTCAATTTCAAAGTCTTCTGCAACGGGGTGTAAATAGCCGATGTCTTTAAGGAATGTCTTATAGTCTTGCTGGCTAAAGGCATTGCCCCGATGATTTTTGTGCCAGTGGTTTATTTCAGACTGCAATCGCTGCCTTGTTTGCAGCAGGGCGTGATTTTCAGGGGTAAAGTCTTCAATGAATTGCGCCATATCATCCCAGAATTTACTCGCGTCTATACCGGTTCCGGGTAGTATTTTTTGCTTGACCAATTGAATCAAAGCATCTGCAACCTGGAGCTTACCAATTTGGGAATATGTGATCATAAAAAAACCTGTGTAAGTATGCGCTAGAGATAATATATACCGAAACCCAGTAATCCGGGGAAGCATTTTAGGTTTTATTCTACAGGCAATGCAAGGGTTTGAGAAAAATTTAAATTTTGTTGATATTTCTCCATACGCATGCGTATACTACGGCTGTAATTCACTTAGTAGCGAGTTTGATTGTCGTAACTGCATCTAATTCATTTTCGTCGCTAAATTTAACACTACCCTCTGGGTTTAAAAGGATTAACCATGTCTAAATATCAACAAGATATTCAAGCTGTTGCCGACCTATGTGCCAAAAATGGAAGTGCGTGGAATGCGATTAACCCTGAGTCAGCCGCTCGCATGAAAGCCCAGAACCGCTTTAAATCCGGGCTGGACATCGCCAGATACACAGCGGCAATCATGCGTAAAGACATGCAGGACTATGACGAGGACTCATCCGCCTATACTCAGTCCTTGGGTTGCTGGCATGGTTTTATTGCTCAGCAAAAAATGATCGCGGTTAAAAAACACAGCGGTACCACCAAGAAAAGCTACCTTTATTTGTCCGGCTGGATGGTTGCTGCCCTGCGTTCAGAGTTTGGCCCGTTACCGGATCAGTCGATGCACGAAAAAACCACAGTTCCGGCTTTAATTGAAGAGCTATATACCTTTTTACGCCAGGCTGATGCGCGTGAATTGAATCACCTGTTCAGAGATCTCGATGCAGCCCGTGATGCAGGTGATGAGACTGCAAGCGCTGTAGCTGAGGCCAAAATTGATGGTTTTGAAACCCATATTGTGCCTATTGTGGCTGATATTGATGCCGGTTTTGGTAATGAAGAAGCCACCTATCTGCTAGCTAAAAAAATGATTGAAGCTGGCGCTTGCTGTATACAAATCGAAAACCAGGTGTCTGATGCTAAACAGTGCGGTCATCAGGACGGCAAAGTAACCGTTCCCCACGAAGATTTTCTTGCCAAAATCAATGCCTGTCGTTATGCCTTTTTAGAACTCGGCGTAGACGACGGAATTATTGTTGCTCGTACCGACTCACTGGGAGCCGGATTGACGCAAAAAATCCCGGTTTCTACCAGCGAAGGCGATTTGGCCTCACAATACAATGCTTTCCTCGAAACCACGCCGGTAAATTCTGCAGAAGACCTTGGTGATGGCGATATCGTCTTGAAACAAGATGGTCAATTAGTCAAACCTGTACGCTTACCCAATGGCCTCTATCGATTTAAAGTACTGGATTCCATCACCAGCCTGCGCAATGGTGCAGATTTACTCTGGATTGAAACCGAAAAACCCCATATCGGGCAAATTGGCGCAATGGTTGATGAAATTCGTAAAGTTATACCGAATGCCAAGCTGGTGTATAACAATTCACCGTCGTTTAACTGGACACTGAATTTCCGCCAGCAAGTCTATGATGCCTGGCAGGAAGAGGGTAAAGACCTGTCGGCATATGAGCGTAACGATTTAATGAGCGTTGATTATGACAATACCGAGCTCGCCATTACTGCAGATGACAAAATTCGCAGTTTCCAGGCGGATTCATCCCGTGATGCTGGTATTTTCCACCATTTGATTACTTTGCCAACCTATCATACCGTTGCGCTTTCCACTGATGAACTGGCGAAGGGTTACTTTGGCGATGAAGGTATGCTGGCTTATGTTGCCGGTGTGCAACGCCAGGAAATTCGCACCGGCCTTGCCTGTGTTAAACACCAGGATATGGCAGGTTCAAATATTGGCGATGATCACAAAGATTATTTCTCCGGTGATCAAGCGCTGAAAGCCAGCGGTAAAGATAACACTATGAATCAATTTTAAGCGCCTAGCTAAAGTAAGTAAAAAGCCCCGTTTCCGGGGCTTTTTTATGTTCTTATGCGACGGGCACTCAGCGCTATGTTAGTGCTTTCGCTGATGTGATGATGCCGTTATTATCTGCATAAATAAATGCGCCGGGTTTAAAACTAACCCCGGCAAATTCTATCGGTACATTCAATTCACCCACCCCCAGTTTTTCTGTTTTAAGCGGAATGCTATTTAATGCCTGTACCCCAAGATCGAGCTCGGCGATTGCATCAATATCCCGAATGCAGCCATAGATAATGAAGCCCTCCCAGCCATTTTTTACCGCATTGCCCGCAATCATATCCCCAAGTAGGGATTTTTTCAGCGAACCGCCGCCATCAACAACCATCACTTTGCCTTTGCCGGGTTTGCTTGCGTGTAATTTAATCAAGGAGTTATCCTCGAAGCACTTAATCGTAACAATTTTACCGCCAAATGAACGCCTGCCGCCGTAGTTTGTAAATACAGGCTCAAGCACTTCAACTTCACCAGGGTTGGCATCACACAGGTCGGGTGTCAGATAGTCCATAAAAGCTCTCATATAGTTACTATTAATAAGAAGATTGTACAGCTACTTTGGGATGTATATCGGTGGTGATTTCGAGTAATATAATGGGATGAATTTTCATCTACCAATATTAGGATTTAGCGCATGGAGCGGGGTTGGCAAAACAACACTGTTGGAAAAATTAATTCCGCAGTTGGCCAAGTCCGGAATCCGTGTGGGCTTGATAAAACACGCACATCATGAGTTTGATATAGACAAACCCGGCAAAGACAGTTATCGCCTGCGCAAAGCGGGAGCGAATCCGGTGTTGATTATTTCAGATAAACGGCTCGCCTTGATGTACGAAAACAAGCCTGATACAGAAGTTAGTCTGAGGGATGCGCTGGCTGCGTTACCAGCGAATGCGGATTTCGATCTACTGCTGGTGGAGGGTTTTAAATTTGCTGACATTCCAAAAATTGTATTGCTGCGGCAGAAGGGTTCGAGTAAAAGCGAGACACCAATACCGCTATCGGATAGCAATGTTATTGCCGTTGCCAGCGATGATTTAAGTGGCTCGCATTGCAACTCAGTTAAGTCACATAAACCACTGCTGGACATTAACCGAGTTGATAGTATTGCGGACTTTATCGGCCATTGGCTACAGCAGCATTCGCCTGCAAACCAAAAAACTTGTGTTAGTGGTATGAGTTTACGGGCAGGGCTTGAGCGAATAGAGCAACAGGTTGAACAGATTAGCGAAACTGAAAAACTTAAACTATCGGAGTCCTACGGGCGGATACTTGCAGTAACGATTACAGCAAAAATCGATGTACCAGCTGATAATAATTCTGCAATGGATGGTTACGCTTGTCGGTTTTCAGATATTCAATCACAAATTGAACCCCGTTTAGTGTTGGTTGGTGAGTCGGTCTGCGGCGAGCCATTTTCAGGTGTTGTAGGTATGGGTGAGTGTGTACGGATATTCACAGGCGGTGTGCTACCTGCGGTTTGTGATACGGTGATTATGCAGGAGCAATCCCGTCGCTTGGGAGAGGATGTGTATTTTAAGGCGGTAGATAACCGGCCTTTCAGAAAGATGCAGCATGTCCGGTTAGCGGGAGAAGATATTGCTGAAGGCAGTCTGCTTGCTTCAGCTCGGCAGTGCTTAGAACCTGCATTAATGGGCGTTCTTGCATCGGCAGGTATTGCCGAGGTTAGTGTATTGCGGCGGCCGCGAGTAGCGTTTATTACCAACGGCAGCGAGCTAGTGGGCTTGGGCGGGGAGCTTGCCCGGGGGCAGTGTTTTGACTCTAACCGCTATAGTCTACTGGGATTATTAACTAAAGCTGGGGTAGATATTATAGATATGGGTATTGTGGCTGATGATCCGGCTGCTCTCGAAGGTGCTATTCGGCTCGCTAATACCAGAGCTGATTTAGTCATTACCACGGGCGGAATATCAGTAGGCGATACCGACTTCGTTAAACCGGTTATTCAAAACTTGGGCGAAATTATATTTTCGGGGCTGCAAATAAAGCCTGGTCATCCGGTGACTTTTGCCAAGCTTTCAGAAAGTCTATTATTTGGTCTGCCGGGCAATCCGGTGGCAGTAATGGTGTGCTTTTCGCAGTTAGTGTTGCCGGCAATCAGGCAGCTTAGCGGACAACAACAAGAGCCAGCACTGACCCTAATGGCGCAATCTTGTGAGAGCATAAAAAAGCTACCAGGAAGGTTCGAGTTTGTACGCGGCATTCTAACTCAGGATGAACAGGGTAATCACCTGGTCAAGCGCGCAGGAAAGCAGGGCTCTGCTATTCTCAGCACCATGAGTCGCGCGAATTGTTTTATCTTGCTGGATGAGGCTTGTGCCGGGGTTAGCAAAGGCCAGCAGGTTTGCCTACAGCCTTTTTAATCCGTTTAAACCTGGAACCTTAATTTCTTGTTGAAAGCTTCAAGTTTGTGGTTCAATCGGTAACTAAGGCTTTATCCTCGCTATTACCTAAATCCTGCAAGTGCTCGCACTCACTCAGCACAAGCTCTTGTATCATTCACTCTACAAATCAATATCTCGCCTAAGAGCGCCTACTGTTGGTGCACTGCCTAAGCACGATCACTTGCAGGATCTAGGTATTAAGCAAAATGCTGACTTATGGCCCATGTGTAAAAATCCTTGCCGTGTTCTTATATACATAGTCTATTAATAGTCATTCGCTGTAACTTATTTACTCAGCGAGCGTTAAATAACTATACGAGTATAAGAAACGAGGTTTGTTGTGAAAAAAATCCTGAAAATCAGTTTGCCGCTATTGGTGCTCCTTATCAGTGTGGTGGTGGTTAAAACATTGGTTGCTGCCAAGCCTCCGCCGGAAAAAAAGTTAGATGAGCAACGGCAGGTATCCTTGTTTGTGGACGAAGTTTACTCGGAAGTTGTAACAATTTCGGTGAAAACACAGGGTGAAGTTACCCCTAAGGTTGAAATTGACCTGATTTCACAAGTTTCCGGACGGGTAGTTGCAGTAAGCGATGCTTTCGCCGAAGGCGCCGAGTTTAATCCGCGTACTGTGCTGATAAAAATTGACGATACTGATTATAAACTGGCAGTTATTCGTGCCGAGGCTCAGGTTGCCGAAGCTCAAGTTAATGTCGAGCGTGAGCTGGCAAATGCGAAGATAAAAACGGCTGAGTGGGCGCGGAAACGCAATGCAGCTAAACCAACGCCATTTGCTTTGAATGAACCTCAGGTGCTTGGTGCGAAAGCCCGCCTGCGCTCAGCCCAAGCTGATTTGAAAGCCGCTAATCTGAATGTTAGCCGTACGGCTATTAAGGTACCATTCCAGGGGCGGGTGCGTGCTAAAAACATTGGCATTGGTCAGTATGTTACGGCTGGAATGTCGCTGGGTCGTGTGTTTTCAACCGATACCGTCGAAATCCGCTTACCACTGACAGATTCACAATTAGCAGAATTAAATTTACCCATGGGCTTTATGGCAAATGGAGACAACGCACCGGTGGTGCAGTTTAGTGCCCGGGTGGGAAGCCATGAACGAGCCTGGCAGGGACAAATTGTACGCACCAATGCTGCGGTAGATCAGCAAACACGAATAGTTTATGCCACAGCTGAAGTAAAAGACCCGTATGGTGCTGGCGCCAATGCGGGTTCACCATTGGCGGTAGGTATGTTTGTTAGTGCTGAAATCGAAGGTGTGCATTCTCGCGATGTACTAGTCATCCCCCGGCTTGGCTTACGCAAAGCGGACAAAGTTTATCTGATTAATGCGGATAACAAGCTTGAAATTCGTACGGTAAACGTTATTTCCACTTCAGTAGACCGGGTGTTGCTGGCCAGCGGCGTCGAAGTTGGTGATCAGGTTGTTACTTCAACGATTCCATCTGCAATTGATGGTATGGCAGTTATCGCTATGACTCGGGAGCCTCGGGAAATAGGTGTAGAGGCGGAAGTAGAAGAGTACCAACCGGAAGATTTGCTGCTAACGGAGCCTGAAGTTGAGGACTTGTCAGAATTGAATACTCAGGAGCAGCTGGATAGCCCTGAAAACACGGATACAGTGCCGGGAAGAAACTAGATGAAGGCTTTAATTTCTTGGTGGGCGCGTAACTCGGTTGCGGCAAACTTGCTGATGCTCGGAATATTTTTTGCAGGTTTTTTCGGGTTTACTTCTTTAGAACGCGAAATGGAACCACAGGTGCGCTTTCCCGGCCTGCAAATTGCAGTTTCTTGGCCGGGTGCCTCGCCTCAGGATGTCGAGGAACAAATTGTTTCTCGAATAGAAGAATCCGTTAGAGATTTAGATGCCATTGAGTGGGTTCGCTCTTCTTCCGGCGAAGGCCGGGGAGAAGTTTATATTCTCGCTGAACAGCAAGTTAATTTCACTCAGTTTATGAATGATGTGAAAATTCGAGTTGACTCGATCTCCTCTTTTCCCCGTGATGTTGAACCGCCACGGGTGCAACAATGGGTAAACCAGAACGAGTATATCCGAGTAGCCGTACATGGCGATTTGGGTGAGCGGGAACTCAAACATCTGGCTGAACAACTAAGAAGGGAAGCAGCGCAGTTACGCGCGATAACGGTTGTCCAGTTATTTGGCACGCGCAATGAAGAAGTCTCCATTGAGGTCAGCGAAGCGGCTTTACGCCGGTACAACCTGAGTTTCTCCCAGGTTGCAGATGCAATAAGAAATTCATCCATAAACAGCTCTTCCGGTTCGGTGCGCACCGAGGTCGGTACATACCAATTGAAAATCCGCAATCAGGCGGATACCGAGGCGGATTTTTCTAATATAATTGTGCGCGAAACCAGTGATGGCGGCGTGCTGCGAGTCGGTGATGTCGCTACTGTTATTGATGGTTTTGAAGATAACCCCATCCTCGCAACATTAAACGGTGAGCCTGCGATTTTAATTCAGGTAATGACCACCGATATCATGGATATTGTTACCGCCTCCAACTCTATCCGTGAGTGGATCGATAAGCGCCAAAGTAGCCTCCCCGCCGGTGCGAAGCTCACTCTGTGGACTGACGATGCGGAAGATTTCAAAGGCCGTATGGCAACTATTAGCAGCTCGGCAATACTGGGCTTGATGCTGGTAATCGGGATATTGATGTTGACCTTGCGGCCTAAAGTTGCCATCTGGGTCGCTATTGGTATCGCCACAGCTTATGCGGGTGCATTTGTATTTTTACCTTCTGTTGGTGTATCTCTGAACATGCTTTCCACTTTCGCTTTCTTGCTGGTTCTGGGGATAGTCGTGGATGATGCCATTGTTGTTGGCGAAGGCATACACGGGGAAGCCAGTAGAATGGGCGGCGGCGTAGAGTCCGCTATTTCCGGTGCAAATTTAGTTGCCAAGCCGGTTGTATTCGGTGTGCTGACAACAATAATTGCTTTTCTGCCCTGGCTTTTTCTTGACGGATCGACATCAGAATTTACCCGGCATATCACCTGGGTGGTCATTCTGGCTCTAGCGTTTTCATTAATCGAGTCGTTATTTATCCTGCCCGCGCATTTGGCGAACATGAGACCGCGCACGAACCTGAAAGCTTTTGGTCGCTTCCAGAAACGAATTGCCGACAGCATTGTGAACTTTGCTCAACAGCATTATCGGAGAATTGGCAATTGGGCAGTGGCTCATCGTTACCTTACCAGTAGCGTATTTATCGGTATATTAATTGTCGCTTTTGGTTTGTTTGGTAGTGGTTGGGTGAAAAAAAGTCTCATGCCGGAAATCGAATCGGATGAAATCATCGTTAATGTAGTTCTGCCGGAAGGCGCACCGTATAGCCGCGCATTGGAAATTCTTGCCCAACTGCAGGCAGCGGAACATGCGCTTGAGGAAGAGGTCAACGCCAATAGCAACGGTGAAGGCAGATTGATAGAAAACTGGTACACCCGCTCTCGCCGTGACAGTGTATTGGCGATCGTTAAGCTGGTGCCTCCCGAAGAGCGTGAAATGACCGCTAAACAAGCTTCGATTCGGTTGCGTGAACTGATGGGTGATGTGCCAGATGCGCGTGAAGTCTCGGTGCAATATACCCAGAACGATAGTGGCCCGGGTTTTGAATTATCCATCCGGCATCCGGATTTGGATCTATTACGGCAAGCGACCGCAGAACTGGAAACTCAATTACGCACTTATGAAGCACTTTATGATGTACGTAATAATCTTGAAGGGGCTTCTGAAGAAATCCGAATTACCATGAAGGCCGGTACCACCAAGTTGGGATTAAACCTGGCGGAGGTGAATCGCCAGATTCGCCAAGCCTACTTTGGCGAAGAAGTTCAGCGCTTGCCTCGAAACGGCCAGGATGTGCGCGTTAAGGTTCGTTACCCCAAGGAATCTAGAGAATCAATTGAAAGCTTGAAGAATTTCATGGTACGCACCAGTGATGGCCGGGAACTGCCATTACTTTCGATTGCAGAGCTTGAGTACACCCCCGGGATTAAACGAATCCAGCGCTGGAACGGTAATCGTGCGGCACGGGTGAGTGCGGATATGAAAGACAATATTCATGATGACATCATGAAAGACCTGGATGAAAACTTTTTCCCAGGATGGGAAAAGCGTTTCCCGGGAATTATCCGTGGTTCGGTGGGACAAGCAGAGGGTGAAAAGCGCTTTATGCAAGATCTCTTGAAGCTGTATTTGATCGCCGCTTTTGTAATGTATTCCATGCTGGCTATTGCTTTCCGCAGTTATTGGCAGCCTTTATTAATCCTGTTGGCAATGCCGTATGCCTTTGTTGGTGCAATTTATGGACACATTACCTTCGGTTTGACCATGGCAATTTTCAGCTATTTCGGAATTGCAGCAGCGGCGGGAGTGGTTATCAATGATAATCTGGTATTGATGGATTACTGTAATCGGCTCAAGGCCAAAGGTATGGAGCCCATTGATGCCATTGTTGAGGCGGGAGTAGCGCGTTTCAGACCAATTTTACTGACTTCTGTGACCACTATCGTAGGCTTAATGCCAATGATGTTGGAACGATCCATGCAGGCAGCCTTCCTGCAACCCATCGTAATATCACTGGCGGCCGGCGTGTTTTTTGCCTTTTTTGTGACTTTATTAATGGTGCCCGCTTTATATGTTATTGGCCTGGATATACATTCAGGTACACGGCGTTTTAGGCAGCGGATTAAACTGTTGATGTCGGGTTCAAAAGCAAAAAATGAAACCCTCACACAGCCGCAAACTGTACAGAAGCCATAACGAGTGTCGGAGATTGTCGTTTATTCGGCAGTTTCCGTCATTTATTTGGCTTAATCTATTTCCCCAAACGCCATTTTCCTGATACGATTACTGGTTCCCCCCTGATGAAAACAAGCGGAAGATAAAATGTTTGAAAAACGCAAAGCCGAAAAGCAAGGAAGCCCAGACGCTCAGAATAACCCGGTTATACAGAGTGAACCTGCTAGTCCGTCTAAATCAACAATGGGTACACCCGGAGGAAGAGCTGTGATTGGATCTGGTATTAAAATCAATGGTGATATTACAGGTAATGAAGACCTGGTCATAAAAGGCAAGGTAGAAGGCAAAGTCAACCTGCCTGCGAATGAAGTAGAAGTTGAGAATTCAGCCGTCGTGACCGCTGATATTAGCGCTCAGGTGATTAAAGTATCCGGTACTGTCCAAGGCAACCTGATTGGTAAAGAAAAGGTGGTTATCCTGAAGGCAGGTAATGTCAAAGGTAATATCACGGCTCCCCGTGTAACTCTGGAAGATGGCGCCAAGTTTAAGGGCAGCATTGATATGGATCCCAATGACAGCACGGCTGAATTACCTTTGAAGGCTAGTCCACAAACTAGCCAGAAACCCGAAAAGGTTAAGCCTGTTGCCGCAGGCGCAGCACCTAAGGAAGCCAGTCTAGGTTTTAAAACCCGTTAATCTACACGGAACTGAGTAATAATAATGAATGCAGTTGCAGGATATGCAACAGGTAGTGCTGTGAAAGATCAAAACAACTGGAGCCAGCCAAGTCAGCTGTTCGCTACACTGTTTGGGCAGGCGTATATGGGGCGCAAGTTCAATATCCTCGATCTCGGCAGCGCCCGGCAAGGAACGGTTGAGTTTTTCTCACAGTTTAAGTGTCGCCTGCAGGTTGCGGATTTATACAATGCTGATTTTTTAAAAAACCAGTCTGCTGAAATGAGTCCGAAAGAGCTGCAACAGATGTTCAGTGATTATCTCGCCTTGTCGAAAGGCTCGGCGATTGATATTTGCCTGTTTTGGGATATATTTAATTACCTCGATAGCAGCTATATTGAGGCACTTTGTGCAGTTTTAAAACCCCATCTACATCGAGGCTCCCGTGGGCATGGCTTTGGTGCACGCAATGCTGAAATCATGCTGTCAGACCTTGAATACAGCGTTGAAGGCGTAGACTCCTTCAGCGTTAGCCAGCGCCGCTTGAATCGTTTGCCCTGTTACCCTTTGCCGCAGGCCAGTCTTAAACAGCATATGAGTTGTTTTAGCGTTGATAGGGGTATGTTGTTTGCTGATGGCCGGCAGGAAATGTTGTTAAAAGTTAAGCTCTAGGCTACATTCGCAAATTCTTTCTAAAGTTCTGATACTGCACTAAAAACCCATGTCTTTACGAGCAAATTCAAGCGTCGCACAAAATTAGTTTCAATTTTCTACGAAAAAGGCTTTTTACCTGCCACTAAAAGCATTACATTACCCCATAGAGATTAATTTTCGGGTGGTTTTACTATGTGTTCTATTTATGGCGTTTTTCAGATTAGCGGAGAGCTAAAACCCTTACGGGAAAAGGCCCTAATCCAGTCCCGCATGCTTAGGCATCGCGGCCCTGACTGGAGCGGAATTTA
>QIKG01000226.1 GCA_003232965.1 Oceanospirillales bacterium | reverse complement strand
CGCTAATATTGAAAAAAAACCAGCAAATAATACAAATTGCCATGCAAATAAACCCATGAATAATGCACCTACCTCTATCATCGCATACGCACTGGCAAAACTAGACGGGCAACCAGACTCCATAATCGCTAAATGTGTTGCCATTGCGACAAGGGCTATCGTAAATATGGATACAATAACTGCAATAAGCGAAAAAAATGAAAATGCTGTGCTTGCACCCAGCACTGAAAGAATCATTGCCACAATAGAAAAACTTATGCCATTATCAAATATATAATCTAAGAATCCCCCATTCCCGCCACCCGAAATTTTATAACTCCCATTCCCCGTCAGCGGGTCAATAATAATATACCCCGCGCCACTCCAACCCGGTACGCTAATACTATCGGTATGCGTAATCACTTCTTTACCCACTTGCAGTGCTTCTGTAATTTCCGCCACGGTATCGGGATGATGGTTGATGTTGGGTAATGCCGTGGCCATGTTTGATTGTGTTATGTGATAAATCCTCTGCCCTGCTTGTGTGGCTTTTTGTAATGCCTTGACTGCGGACACCGCATCCGCCGGATTGTTTGGATCTATGGTAAACATTTGCTCTGGAACGGCATGTTCTAATGCGGAGCTTAAGATACCGACTTGCATCGTAAGTTGTTTTTTTTGCTCTTGATCGTTGTTGTGTGTCGTGATGAAGTTACTGAGTCGGACATTCATTGCCGCCCCCCCTGCTGTGATGGCTCGGGGGATGCCGAAGAAGTAATCGACATTGGGCTCATAACCGTAGCTGCCGTAGCCTATGGCGAGGTTGTGGCTGTGCCGTTGTGAAATTGCGGCGATGTGACTGAGTGCATTGTATTGTGCGAAGTAACCCAGGTTTCCGGCGTAAAACAGGTCGCCCAGGAGTTCTTCTCTGGTGAGTGCGGCGATTTGTGTGGGGTCGTTTGTCTCCAGTATCGTCTGGGTGTTCGTGATCTGGGTTTGCAGGGTGGCGAGTTTGTTTGAAGAGACGTTTTGCCCGATCACCGCAATGCTCAGATAGGAGCCCGAGGGCAGACTGTATGTATACGGCGCTTGCGTTTCCAGCGGTGTTTTCACTTGAAAAACCAGCGACAGATCTTCACCCAGGCTCATCGGGCTGCCTTGTTGGATGGTTTGGCCATCGAGCTTGAGTTCGGGAATGACATTGATCAGGTAAGCCGGAATGCTGCTGGGCAATTGACTAATGTCGGTGATTTCGCCTTCAGGCAACAGCGCTTGCAATGCCGCTTCGTCTTCTGCGGTTGCGGGGGTAAAGGAGAGTGTGATTTTATGGTTGTTGAGTTGCGCCCAGGGGTAGGTGACCGGATTGATGGGGAATCCGGATGTATCTTTACTTAACGCCAGGCTCATTTGGTAACGCAGCGCATTGGGCAGCTCACCGTACGTTGCCCCTTTAGTGATGATTTTATTAACCAGAGCCGAGGGCAAGATAGGGAACGCTTCGATAATGGTTTTTCTACCGCCGATTACATCGCCTACGGTGGGATTAGTCATGTTGTTGGTGATGTGGTCTTCCAGTGCGGTTTGTGCCTGGGTCTGGGCGTTTTGTAAAATGGTGGGATCAAAGCCGGTGACCCAGCCTTCTGCCTCGTTAATGGTACCACTGTTGGTGAAATCCAGAGCGAGCTGTTCGGGATCGAGTCCTGACAGGGCGATCGCATCCAGACCTTGCTGATATTCATATTGTTTGTAGCTCGGATCCATTTGTACCCAACTGCGCGTGAGGGCAGATAATCAATCGCCGCTTCGACCCAGAGATGTTCAATGCGCATTTTTGTGACTTGACCCCCACTAATGACGCTGGTGGTAGGAATGCCGCCGACGCTGGCGAATTCTTGAGCGGCTTCTATTGATGCAAAATCACCCGTCCAGTTGATAAATTGATCCTTATTTATTTCGATGGTGCCGTGAACATAACGAGACGGAATGCCCGAGGCACGTAACAGTGCAATGGTTAAGCTGGCTATGTCCATGCTGTTACCGCGTTGGCTGCTTAGCGTTAAATCCGCCGCTTGCATGGCTCCCCAACTGGGTAACCATTCGATGTTGTTGCGTACCCAGTGGTAGATCTTAACGGGGTCGTGATTGAGCGCCGTTGCCTGGTCTTGTATCACCGCACTGAGGCTGATTTCAGGGGTGGAAGCAAGGTAAGCAGGATCGGAGGCCATGGGAAGTTGGTCGAAAGTAAAGTTCCCGTGAGCGGCCAGTTGGGTATAAGGTGTGTCAAATAATCCGGCCTGAGTGAATTCTTTTTTGCTTTGTTTTGGTTTGTTTTTGTGATCGGATTTATGGCTTTTATGACCCAAGTCATGAGGGTCGTTATGCTGATGGGCGCGTTGGTGTTTTTTGCTTTCTAGATGTTTTTTTGCCTGCGTCAGCGCCTTTTTCCTGTCTTTCTTATCTTTAGCGTGCTCTACGTTATCCAGATTGGATAGCAGTGTTGCCAGTTCGTTTCTATAGTTATTTACCATATCCGTATGGCGTTGCAAAATCGTTTTACTGAGGCCTTTTTTCTTGAGATCTTTCGCTATGATTTTAAAGTTTCGGGTGACGGTTTTATTCAGTTTTTTAATGGTTTTTTTGAGCGTTTTGAGTTCTTTTTTTTCTTTTTTTCCCGATTTCCCCTGATCGAGCTGGCTTTGTAATTTGTTCAGTGTCGCTTCTATATTTTGTATGGCGGCGGTAAATTTTCTTTCATCGCCGCTGTGTGCGGCTTTTGAATGCGTGGTGGTCTGCTGTTCTTCAATGGCCACTCGGGCGGCCACCGCAGTGGACTCCATGATCAAACAAGTGAAGGTCACCAGCACAATGGCGGCTATGCCGCGCAAAAAAGTTTGGCGACGTTGTAATGCGGTGAGTACGGTATTATTTTTCATTAATCGGCCCTATTCTTATCTTGGCTTATCGGGTGTATTGCGCGATAACATGAGCAAGCTTACTTATCATAGTCATTACAACTGCCGCTCTATGGTGCGAATGGCCTGGGCCAGTTGGACTCTGATTTGTGCGGCTTCGTTACGGTTATTGGCACGACTGAGCTTGGCCAACACCTGGGCAGCTTTGAGGCTTTCTTTGAGGGCTTTGATCGTTTTGCCCTCATCCAGGTAATGCTGTGCTTTTTGTACCTTTTTCAAAGCCTTTTTGTAGTGCTTGTCCTGATCTTTCAGGGCTTCCAGAAGGTCGGCGACCTCGGCCAAGGTGGGGGCCGCTGTCAGCGTCAGCGTTAATAACGGATTGTCATGATCATTCCAGTCTGGATCAATGCCGGTTTGGAGCAGGGCCAGCCTGAGGGGGCAGTTGCAGCCACAAGTCTAGTGTTTGGGTTTCACCCTCATTCAGTATGAAAGGCCAGATAAGGCTACCGTCAAGCTGTTGTTGAGCAAGACCGGCATCCAGCACAAGGCTGTCCAGAGGCAGCGTAATCAGGGCGCGACCGGGAGTGGTAAGACCAACATTGCTGAGGTTCAGGCGAATAAGAGCCGGAGTTTGAACCAGGGAATCACGATGTGACGGTTGAATGTCGCTGAGGGCCTCGGCCAGCAGTTGTACCAGGCGAGGGTCGGCATTGTCCGTTGTCATTTGCAGCAACAGATCAAAGCCTATGGTAACACTGCGCCCTTGTCCGAAGGCATGGCGAGTTACGGCGATGGCTTTATTTTGACAAGCGCTATGATGCTTCTTCTTTTTATGATGCTTTTTGTTATGCGCTTTATGATGAGGGTCATCGTCGTTTTTACAATCCGAAATATCGGGATAAAGTGCAACGATTTCGGCTCCTTTAAGTGTGAGACGACTGACTTTATCGGTGAGTGAGAAGGCGGCGTTGCCATCTGCGTAGAGATCAGAGCCGGTAATGGCCACAATACTTGGCGCGGCGAGCTGGCCTTTGATTTTGATGCCCAGTACCTCATCCAGCTTGTTGTAACGATGATTATGAAGGCCGGCGACCAACAGTCCTTCGCCTCGATACACGGCTTCGCGCAGCTCTTGCAGTACTAATTTTTTGAGTTTAACGTGCTCGGCAAACAGAGCGTAGGCGGTGTAGCTGCCACTGCGTAGCTCACGGGTAAACGCATCGGCCTTGGTAACGAGTGTATAGGAGACGTTTTGTTCCGCCAGAAGATTGGCCAACTTGCGGCTTTGCGTCGTCAGCAAAGGTGCATTCTTGGGGCCATGAGGCTCGCCATCCGTGCGAGTACAATTATGGTGCGGTTTGTGGTGTTTATGTTTGTGTCCGTATTTATGGTTGTATTTCTGCTTATGTTTTTTATGCTTGTGATTGTCGTCTTCTTCATGTTGATCGCCGTGACAGGCTGTCGATGCATCCAGCAATACCAGCAGGCGCAGGCCATCGTCGGACTCCAGGGTGGTGTCTATTTGAACTGGGGGAGGGGTTTGAGTATCCAGCACTTTGAAGGCAGCATAACCGAATGTTTCGAATTGTCCGTTCACTTCCGCCTGTAATACACAAGCGTAATTTCCTGCAAAAAGGCCTGTCGTTGAGAGGCTTCTTATGTTGATCTGATCCTGGTTGGCTGCGATATCCAGCAACAGCTCTTCACGGACTATTTCAATTCCATTGGCAATATCTACGACTATTTTGCGAACAGATAAGCCGATTATTGGCGTTGCACTGTTATTGCTGAGCGTATCGGTACACTGCTGAGGAGAACTTATTTCTATTTCTTCGTATTCTGCTACGACAAAGCCCTCCAGTGAAATTAATCTGTTTTCTACTACGGTAAAGGCGGTTGAGCCTGTTGCCAGGACAACATTCGCAACACGTAATGCACCTTGCACGGTGTAACTGCCTGCCCTTGCATTTTGTAGAATTATAGGTGCTGAAGTTTCACGTAAGGCGCCCGCTACGAGTTGGTTCAACTGAATTGTTTCGCTTGTCAGAATAATGCCAGCGGGATCAGTAACAATAAGACTAATGCTGGCATTGTCGATGGAGGCGTTGCTGGCAAGGTTGTTAATGAGACCTGTAATATTAACAAGGCTATCGATATGGTAACGGGCCTGATCCGTTGTGATACGTAAACTGGCAATAGGAGATGAAGGGTCATCCACCGGGGCGGCGAGGATATCAAAAGAACTCGTCGCTGAATTCAGTTCGCTGCCACCCAGCCCATAGATAATTCCTCGCAAAAGGTAGGTTCCGGCCAAAAACGAGTCTGTGGCCCAACTTTCATTAAGCGTAGTGGTGCCATTACCCACGATTACACCCGTATTAATTGGGCCGAATGTTGTTATAACGTTGCCTTGATTATCTTCAATCTGAAAAATAACTTCAAACTCACCCGGAAGTGCTCCCGGATTGCTGATTGTAGCTTGAAGCAGAACCGCATCATTTGATCCGTATGCGGGTGCATCTGTGTTAATGAGTAAAGAGGCAGTCGTAATTTGGGGCAGTACAGGCAAACTTGCTCTGTTGTTACTCTCATTACACTCAGTCAGAGTAGAACCCGCATCGGCAACGACAACAATATCCGCATTGCCACTGAGAATGGGCAGCGAGATAGAGACATCTTGATACGCACCGGGTGCCAATGAGGGCAAAAACACCGTATCAATCACGGTGCCGTCCGTATCTGGATCCCCCTCATAAAAGGAGACAAGTACTCCGTCTGGACTGGAAAGTCCACCGCCGTTACCCACTCGGGCACGAATTGTCTGTGTTGTACTGGATATTTCCAACAGGGAAACCGACAGGTCAGGTTGACTGTAATCAAATGTCAAGACATCCGAACCGGTATATTCTACACCCGATAAGGCCTGGTTATAAAAGCCAAATTTTCCTGAGGTAAAACGATCATCAAATATTGATATCGATTCCAAAATTTCACCCAGTCGGGAGATTGTAATATTAATTAAACCATCGAAATGCGATAGTTCATAATTGTATAAAGTAAAGGGTTGCCAAGGTAGGCCATTGGAGAACAACGTTGTGGCATCAGCATAGGGATTGGCGACATTATCACTATTAATCACACTTAAGCGCATACCTGGTGTTCCGCTTAGTTGCCCATTCTCCCAAGTAAAACGATAATGCCGGGCAGTGTCTTGAAAACCAAAGACCAAACCGAGTTGCTGGTCATCAACATCATTATCAACATAGAACGACCCTCGCAGATGGAGGTTGTTCTGCGTTGTATCGCTCACAAAAACCGAGCTGCTAGAACCATTAGTATGGGTAACCAAGCCTTCAGTAGAATCTACAGACCAGGGTAAATCCGTTACCCCGGTACCAGGAATGGCTTGCGCACTCCATTCGTTCAAAACAAAGGGTTTCAGCAATTCATGAACACCCTCTGGCGTTGACAGACCACATCGATGCACCACGAAGTTGTCATAATGCACTAATACGCCATCCGTCATCATGCCTGCTGCGCCATAGGAGAGCTGCAACCCTGTATAGTCAAAAACCAGAGAACCATCAATATAGGCTTTTACTCGATCACCAACCACTACAACTTTTAAGGTATACCAAGTATCGGTATTGATGCTTATAGAATCAGCACGCAAACTAGCGTTAACCTGCCCGTCTATAATTGAAACAATACGAATCAAGCCGTTTTGAATCCTGAACTGATACCAGTTATCAGGGTCTTGGTAGCGAAATAACAACCCAGCATCGTTATAAGCACCACTAGGAAATCGCAGGTCAACTTGGGCGGTGTAATCTGTCCATACCGTATCACCGTTCCATACTCCGCCACCAAAATTGGTAACATATTCGCCATTAACTACTTGCCATGAACCCAGTGAACCATTCGGGCTTCGCACATTGGTCCATCCCATATCATCACCGTCATTAAAATCATCTTGAATTATAATGCAGGATTGATTACTACTCTCGCATTGGCCGTAACCCAAATTTATATTATTTGTTTCATTTTGCTCAATAACCTGATTTTCAGAATCCACAAAGGCGAAAACTCGGTTTCCTCTGAATGAAACCACACCACTGATCGGTATGGAAAAAGTGCGGCTTGCATTACGCTCCAGTCCTGCAGGAATGAGCGTGGTACCCAACACGGTGTCTACTGAGGGGTCAAATTTTTCATCGTTATTACTGTCATCAAAAACTATAATGTTTGCCGGTTGAAAAGCGGGAGCATTACCCACGTTGGCCACCGTCACTTTGACGGTGCCTGTACTCTGAAGTGATTGAATATCGGTGCTCAGTTCGGCCGAATTAACAAAGGTGACGGTTAAATCAGGTTTGGGTATGTCCAAACCAACGGTAACACGGACTTGATCCGTACCCACACAGCCCTGGTCATTAACAACCATCAGCGTGACGTCACGGTCAAACTCAGAGGCGAAGCTCCATTGCGGGTTCGCACCGGTCAGATCAATTGTTTTATCGCCATCGATATCCCAACCGTAGATTTGAATATTACCTTGAGATTGCGAAGCATCAAACAGCATGGTATCTCCGACCAAACCTAGAAGATCCGGGCCGGCATTGGCAACGGGAGGCGTATCACAAACCATCGCGACGACACTATCGAGTTCAGCTTCATCAGATTGCCAGCCGGGTTCCCCGCCGTTATCTTCTGTACTGCTCCAAGTTGTATGCGAAGGATCACTAAAGAGTGTAATTGACGAATTGGCTCTGACTCGCACATAGCGAAAACTTTCAAGGCCAAAAGTATAAAGACCTGCAAAGTCATCGGTTTCAGTGGATGTACAACTTGGGTCATCAGTAAAACCTTGATTGTAAATTGTGATCAGAGTCGCCAATTGCCATCCAATTGGAAAAACCGCATCGGGGTCGTTCGATCCCCATACGGTGTACTCTATCCCTTCTTCTGGATAAGGTTCATTATCCAGAAGCGGTACAACCGATACTGTGGTTTGTGGTGACCCATAATCCATCAAGAGATCATCAGCAGTTGATAGCAACATGGCTTTACGATCTGGAGTTACGATGGCTTCTGCGGCAGTCGCAGATGACGTTGAAAAACTACCACAAGATTGCGCATCAAACTGAGTATCCGCGCCACCCGTGAGATAGCTACCTGATATATAGTTCATAGGGAGTGTTGTGTCGAGCTGTAATCCTTGTAGCGTTTGCAC
>QIKG01000001.1 GCA_003232965.1 Oceanospirillales bacterium | reverse complement strand
CTTGGATTATTAATCCGGTTTTCCAATAACTGTAACTCAGACAATGCCTCACGCCGGTAACGATTTTTCTGCCAATAGCGCAACAAGCGGTAACTGAACCAAGCGCCAAGCACGAACAACAGGCCCAGTAGAAAATACCAGCCTGCTGCCAATGGCCACCAGCTGATACTCGCAGGCATTACGATATCATTTAAGTTTTGCAGGCTGGCAGGATCTGTTGATTTCATCCAAGCACCTTTTAAACGCGCTTACTGTCGAGGCTATGTCCCAGCAGCTCACGCAACTGCTCAGGCACTGGGCTTTGGGTATGCAATGGCAACAATGGTATTGAAAAGCGCCGTGATGCTGTCTGCATCCATTCCAAGCGTTGCTCAAAGTCATTTTCAAATGTGCTACGCAATTTTTTATTAGAAGTATCAACTTATCCGCAAACCTCAGGCGACCGACGGCCGGCATATTTTTTTCCAGCGGATCATAAATAAAGGCTGTTAGTACATCGTTATGTTGGGAAAGCTGGGTAATAAACCGGCGTGCTTGGGTATCGAGGCCATCAGCATCAGTTATCAGGCAAACCAAACAGTCGTGCCCTGCAAGGTGACTGACCTGCTTTAAAGCCTCGGCTAATTTTCCGGGGTCGGGCTTTACTTCGGTATCTGCACTGAGTGCCTGATTTTTTTCTACCACTTGCTTGAGTATCTGCATCACTCTTTCGCGGCTGCGGTGTGGCGGTACGACGGTAATATCAACATCATTAAAAACTAATGCACCCACACGGTCGCCTACGCTCAGCACCCGCCACGCTGACAAGGCCGCGACTTCTGCTGCAACCACGGATTTCATTCGTTGGGTACTACCAAAAAACATGCCGATTCGTTGGTCAATAACCATACACTGCGGTCTTTTTCTTCGGTATAGACCCGCACATAGGGTGTGCCGGTGCGAGCGGTAACTTTCCAGTCAATATTGCGGGTATCATCGCCGGGAAGATAGTTGCGGAGTTCTTCAAAATTAAGTCCACGACCGCGCAGTTTGGAGGCGTGCCTGCCGCTGAGAACACTGTGAATGGGTTGCTTCGGCAGGAAACTAAAACCTGAAGCCTTATATTGTAATTTAACCAGCTCATCCAGCTGCACATATACGCCTACACTCTGGCCGCCACCACTGTTTAAGTTTGCCGGATGAGCCATAGCTTAGTTGGGGTAAATTACCCGCCAGTCCTCAGCCATATCAACGATTAACCAGTTGTTTTCACTGGCCTCATCCAGACCCCGAACTAAGCGGCCCTCTGAAGAATTGCGGTCGTAGGCCCACTCGCGTACCGAATCAGTGTGGTGGATCATTATTCCAAGGCGTTTACCGCTGCCGGTCGTAGACCATTGCAGCATTTCAAAGTCACCATCGGAATTACCCACCGCAATAACCGGGCGTTGACCAATAAAACGGTTTATCGCTACCGGCTTGGTAGCCTTGTCGTCAATAAAGTGTATTTTTGGCTGGCGCATGAGCACCGCTTTACCCGCACGAATTTCGAATTTGGTTTCCACACTACTGCCAACGACCTGGTCTGGTGGAATACCATAGACAGCTTCAGTCCACGGGCGCATAAACTCCACCCCGCCACCGGAAACTATAAATACTTTAAAGTCATTAGCCCGCAGGTAGTCCAGCAGTTCAAGCATGGGTTGATACACCATCTGGTTATATGCTTTACCGGTGCTGGGATGTCTGGCGGTTGCCAACCAATCGTTAACTATTTCAGCGAACTCATCCGTGGTCATGCCCGCGTGGGTAGCCAATAGCATTTCTACTAGGCCATGCTCACCCGCAGCTTTCACTGCTGCCATATCGTTTTCCAATACGCCCTGAAATGGTTGGGTGGTTTTCCACTCCGGGTTATCTGCTGCCATGGATTTGATGCGATCAATAATAAACAGCAGTTGGAAATATGTGGGTTTTTCGGCCCATAAAGTACCGTCATTATCAAAAGTAGCGATGCGTTTACTTACCGCTACAAAATCGGGGCTGCTACTGTCTGTGACCGCATTCACAAATGTGATAATCCGCTGTTTCGCCCCACCATCTGTCCACGAAGCCAGAGGGTCGGCGACAGATTCAGCTGTGTACTGTTGAGATGCACAGCCCGCTACTAGCATTACCAGAATGGCTCCAGTTAGACTTAGCAATAATTTTCTAGTTGTTTTCATTTAATCTGCCTCATGCGGAAATATTATAAATTCGTTCAAGTTTTATGATTAACCATAGTAGTAGTTTTTAATATCCCACTCTTCATTTTCGTCATTCCCGCACTCTTTTTCGTCATTCCCGCGTAGGCGGGAATCTACCCTCGGTGGGTGTACTCTGGTTCCCTGACAATGCTATTCGCATTTCTGGAATGACGAGAGGGGTACATTGTGGGGCAGTATCCTATTCTTTATGCCACCGCCACCAATTCCAAAATTTTATCAATCACAGTATTCGCCGATATTCCATCTGCATTGGCTTCATAGCTCAGTGCAATACGATGACGCAACACGCCGTGAATGACGGCGCGTACATCATCCGGTAGCACATGTTCGCGCTGATTTAACCAGGCGTGTACGCGGGCGCATTTATCCAGGCCGATTGCACCGCGTGGACTGGCACCGGTGTTGATCCATGAAGCCAGTTTTGGGTCATATTGATCCGGGTACCGACTGGCGAAAATTAAATCGACAATATATTTTTCTATAACTTCGGAAACCTGAATTTTATTAATTTCCGCACGCGCATCAAATATAATCTGTTGGGGTACCGGCTTGGCTTTATCACCAGAAACAGTCGGACCTTCTTCACCCCGAACCAGCCGAATAATCTGGGCTTCCGCCTCTTTTGTTCCATAGTCGATATACACATGCAACAAAAACCGATCCATCTGTGCTTCGGGCAAAGGGTAGGTGCCTTCCTGCTCGATTGGATTCTGGGTTGCCATTACAATAAATAGTTCCGGCATTTTATGGGTGGTGCCGGCCACAGTCACCTGGCGTTCTTCCATGGCTTCCAGTAATGCAGCTTGCACTTTTGCGGGTGCCCGATTAATTTCATCGGCAAGCACTATGTTGGCAAAAATCGGCCCTTGCTCAAAACGGAAAGTCGGTTGCCCGGATTCGGTGTATAGCACTTCACTACCGGTAATATCAGATGGCAGTAGATCAGGGGTAAACTGAATGCGTGAAAACTCGGCATCCATATTCGTTGCCAGACTTTTCACCGCGCGGGTTTTGGCTAAACCGGGTAGCCCTTCCATAAGAATATTGCCATTCGCCAACAGGCCAATCAACAATTGTTCAATAACCGACTCCTGGCCGATTATAGACTCTCCCATACGGGACTGGAGAACGCGAACAGCATCAAGTGTAGTCATTTATGAAAAACCTATAGGGAAGTGTTTAAGCAACAATCAAATGCCATAATTGGCCAAGCATACGTATCTACGCATTAGATTAGATTAGATTATTTTATTTTAAAATAATAACGAATAACTGGGCAGAAGGTCATACTCCTGCCCAATTTTACGAAAACCCTATTGACGGCTTGACGCTGCTTTCAGTTTGTTCATTACCGCATCGATACTCAAAGAGCCACCCGCTGTTGGTGGAAAGTCTTTGAAGGTCCCAAGGAACTCGGCAACATAGGCCTGAGCGGGCACAAACATCCACATCAGGTCGGCATAAAAATTACGGATATACATCGACGAATCCGGGCTAACCTCAAATGGATCCATTCTTAGATTAATGATCAAAGGCCAACTGGGTGTTTTACGATAGGCTTCGTTGATGGCACCTTCCATAATGGTGAAGTGAATCTTCCAATCTTTATAACGCAGGGCATTTAGATTGCCACCCGCATCAAAATAGAAGATTTCATTACGCAAGCCGGGGCCTTTGCCAGAAAGCAGCGCTGTCTGATTGTAACCATCAAGGTGTACCTTGAAATTCTTACCATTAGCACGATGGCCTTTCAGCAGTTTTTTCTTAATATCAGCTTCACCGGCGGCGGCCAGGAAAGTTGGCATCCAATCTTCTTGAGAAAATATATCATTAATAACAGTGCCCGGTTTTACGGTGCCTGGCCAGCGAACCATCATCGGCACTCTGAAGCCGCCTTCCCAAGTTGTGCCTTTTTCTCCGCGGAAGGGTATCGTACCGCCATCAGGCCAGGTAAATTTTTCAGCACCATTGTCGGTGCTAAATACAACAATTGTGTTGTCTGCAATACCAAGTTCGTCTAACTTATCCAGCAAGGTGCCAACACCATCATCAAGCTCCATCATGCCATCGGCATACAGGCCATAGCCGGACTTACCTTTATATTCTGGGCTCAAATGCGTCCATACATGCATCCGCGTTGAATTGTGCCAGACAAAGAACGGCTTACCCGCTTTATGGGCGCGGTCGATAAAATCCAGGCTCGCGGCAAGGAACTCGTTATCCGCTGTTTCCATACGCTTTTTAGTTAATGGGCCGGTATCTTCAATTTTGCCATCAGCGGTGACGCGAAGCACGCCTCGAGGTCCATACTTTTTATGAAACTCAGGATCTTTTGGATAAAACTCACCTTCTGGCTCTTCTTCGGCATTCAGGTGGTATAGATTTCCAAAAAACTCATCAAAGCCATGCGCGGTTGGTAAGTGCTCATCACGGTCGCCCAGATGATTCTTGCCGAATTGCCCCGATACATAGCCATGGTTTTTCAGCAGTTCGGCAATTGTAGGGTCTTTATCCATGATGCCTTGCTTGGCACCCGGCATACCAATAGTCAACAATCCGGTGCGGAACGGGTGCTGGCCAAGAATAAAGGACGCTCGACCAGCCGTACAACTTTGCTGGGCGTAGCCATCAGTGAACAATGCGCCTTCATTAGCGATGCGATCAATATTGGGTGTTCTGCCCCCCATCATGCCGTTATGGTAGGCGCTGATGTTGTACATACCTACATCGTCACCCCAGATAACCAGGATATTGGGTTTGTCGGTTTTTGCCAGCGCACTGCTTGCAGCGAATGCAAACAACAAGGCTAACAGCAATAGTTTTATGTTTTTCATAGGGGTCTCTTTTTTAATATTTACAGGATTGATCGGTCATATCATAGCATTACGAATGCCCGCAAAAGGTCTAAAACATTATTTATTTTTTTAGTTCATTTCAATATTCTAAAAACCCCGGGTGGCTGTTCAGAGCTACCCGGGTTATTTTCAATAAGTTCCGATTACTTATCGCCCGCACCGCGTTCTATAGACTCCATCACATGATCAAGACTAAATGTTCCAGGTTTCTGCCGCGGTGGGTACTCACGGAAGCTCTGCATCCATTTACCAACATAAGCTGCTGCCGGTGCGACCATAAACATATGATCAACCCACCATTTGTGGTAACCAATGGTTTCATACTCTGCGCGTTCAAATGGGTCCATGCGCAAATTCGTTAACATTGGTGCGCGTAATACCTCAAACGGCTTAAACCATACTTCAATTCCTTCACCGTTTTGCTTCAGAAAAGTAACCTTCCAGTTATTGTAGCGTAGAGCAGCCATGTCACCATCATCGGTCCAATACAGAAATTCCTCGCGCGGCCATTCGGCTTCGCCCTTCAATGCAGGCAATAGATTGTAACCATCAAGATGAACTTTGTAATTTCTACCAATGGCTTTTTTACCTTTTAACAGCTCAGCTTTTATATTTGGATTACCAGCCGCTGCCAGCAATGTTGCCAGCATATCTTCGTGCGCAGCAATTTCATTATTTATGGTGCCAGGCTTGATCACCCCAGGCCATCGAATAACGGTTGGTACCCGGAAGCCGCCTTCCCACTGAGTAGCTTTCTCACCACGGAACATAGTGCTACCTCCATCAGGCCAACTGAATACCTCAGCGCCATTATCGGTAGAATACATAACAATTGTGTTGTCGGCGATACCCAACTCATCCAGCTTGTCGAGTAATTCACCCACCATACCATCATGCTCTACCATGCCATCGGCATAGACACCCAGGCCGGTTTTACCTACGGCTTCTGGCTTCAAATGGGTATTGATGTGCATGCGCGTACTATTCCACCAGAGGAAAAAGGGCTTGTTGCTCTTTACTGCTCTTTCCATAAAGTCTATCGCTTTAGCGGTGACTTCCATATCAACCGTTTCCATGCGTTTTTTGGTTAACGGGCCGGTATCTTCGATTTTACCGTCAGCGGTACTATGAATAACGCCTCGCGGACCAAATTTTTTCTTGAATTCTGGGCTTTTCGGGTAGTCTGGGTGCTCGGGCTCTTCCTCTGCATTGAGGTGGTACAAATTACCAAAAAACTCATCAAAGCCATGATTACTTGGTAGCATTTCATCACGATCACCCAAGTGGTTCTTACCAAACTGACCGGTTACATAACCCTCGCCCTTCAGTAGGCCGGCAATGGTCGGGTCTTCTATCATCATGCCCTCAGGCGCGCCGGGCAAGCCTACTTTGGTCAGACCAGTACGAATAGGAGATTGGCCGGTGATAAAGGCTGCCCGTCCGGCGGTACAACTCTGCTGGCCATACCAGTCGGTGAACAATGCGCCTTCTTTGGCAATGCGATCAATATTGGGGGTTTTATAACCCATCATGCCAAGGTTATAGGCACTGATATTAAAACCACCGATATCATCGCCCCAAATAATTAGAATGTTAGGTTTGTCTGTTTTGGCAAAAACATTGCTTACGCTAAACGCCAGCAACAGCAATAGCACTAGTAATTTATTTTGTTTCATTTTAGCCTCTTTTTTTGTTATTCCCAAGAAAGGGTGTAGCTAGTGTAACGATAACTAGGCAATAGGTCTAATGTATAATTCATATCAATATGATACGATTTACGCATGATTAACTCGCGCCTACTTAAAAACGCACTTAGCCTTGCCGAGCACGGAAATTTTGCCCGGGCTGCCAAAGCACTCAATATCAGTCAACCCAGCTTGTCCCGCAGTATTCAAGCGCTGGAAGCCACATTGGGTGAAAAGCTGTTTAATCGTAGTCACAAAGGGATTACAACTACCTATGCGGGCGAGATTATGCTCAAACATGCGTATTTAATCAGCGCCTCTTCGGAGTCTATGCAAGAAGAAATCCAGCGTCACTTGGGAATCCTGAGGTGCCGGGTCTTATGTCGGCGCTGCTTTGTTACCCTCGGCTATTGTTGAGTTTAGCCGGAAATACCCGGAAATCGAACTCAGCATCAGTGTCGATGCTTGGTATGATTTACCCGCCCGACTAATGAATAAAGAATTTGATTTTGTAGTCATTGATACCAGCGATCTTGAAGTATTCCCAAACTTTAACTTAATTAAATTAGACCAGCATCAGGCCTTTATTATTTGTAGACCAGACCACCCATTGCTGGGTAGAATAAAACTGCAAGCAACCGACTTGGCTGAATTCCCGCTTATGATGCCGGTACTACCGCAGCAACTACAAGCGTTATTCAACAAGCTAATTTTCCCCGATGCTCAGCAAACCACTGGCTTGCTCAAGCAAGTGGTCTGTAACGATCAAGCACTGATTAAATCAACCGTGCAGCAAAGTAATAATATTGCAGTTGCAACCTACGGGATGGTAGCTACGGAATTAAAAACCGGCTTACTTGCAGCGCTGCCCTTAAAACTAGCCGGGCTTAGCAGCAATTTTAATATTGTCCGGC
>QIKG01000103.1 GCA_003232965.1 Oceanospirillales bacterium | reverse complement strand
TACCAGTTTGGCTCTTTTCAGCTCGCGCTGGATCATTGACACCTTTGCCATGAATAATTCCTTTACTTATCTTTAAACGGGAAGTCGAAGGCTTTCAGTAAAGCCAGGCCTTCCGCATTGTTTTTCGCAGTGGTGGTAATGGTAATATCCATACCGCGAATCTTATCGATCTTGTCGAAATCAATTTCCGGGAACATGATCTGCTCAGTAACACCCATGCTGAAATTACCACGACCATCGAACGATTTGCGGTTCAAGCCACGGAAATCACGAATTCGTGGAATGGAAACATTCACTAAACGATCCATGAATTCCCACATATTGTTACGCCGTAAAGTTACTTTACAGCCGACCGGCCAGCCATCACGAATTTTAAAGGTGGCTACTGATTTACGCGCTAGGCGCACAATCGGTTTTTGCCCGGCGATCAGGGTCATATCATTAACCGCGTGCACCATAATCTTTTTATTCGCAGCAGCTTCACCAACACCCATATTAAGGACGATTTTGGTGATCCGTGGAACTTCCATCACATTGCTAAAACCAAATTCTTCCATCATTTGTGGAACAACGGTTTCGCGATAGTGTTGTTGTAATCTTGCAATCATTACTTTAAACCTCAGATATCAACGACTTCACCGGTAGACTTAAACACCCGTACTTTGGTGCCGTCTTCCAGGATTTTAAAACCTACCCGCTCGCCTTTATTAGCGGCAGGATTATACAGCATTACATTAGAAGTCTGAATTGCAGATTCTTTTTCAATAATACCGCCCGCAACATTACGCTGTGGATCCGGTTTGGTATGGCGTTTAACCATATTTACATTTTCAACGATTAACTTACCGCTTGGCATAACAGTTAACACATGGCCGCGTTGGCCTTTGCTGCGTCCTGCAATAACGATAACTTCATCACCTTTACGAATTCTTTTCATCTTTCTACCCTGCCTTACAGCACTTCAGGTGCGAGAGAAACGATTTTCATAAACCTGCTGGTGCGCAATTCACGCGTTACAGGTCCGAAAATACGAGTGCCAATTGGCTCTAATTTTGGGTTCAGCAGTACGGCTGCATTGCCATCGAAACGAATCAGTGAACCGTCTGGACGACGAACACCCTGAGCCGTACGCACAACAACTGCATCGTAAACTTCACCTTTTTTTACCTTACCGCGTGGAATAGCATCTTTAACGGTAACTTTTATGATGTCGCCAATCCGCGCATAGCGCCGCTTGGAACCACCCAGTACCTTGATACACTGCACTCGACGCGCACCGGAGTTATCGGCTGCGCTCAGCATGGTTTGCATCTGAATCATTGTTTAATCCTCAATCCCTATCTAAACGAGCCCTTATTGGGCGCGTTCTAGAATTTCTACTACTTTCCAGGACTTTGTCTTCGACAATGGCCTGCACTGGGCAATCTTTACAGTATCGCCTTCACCGCAATCGTTGGTTTCATCATGCGCATGCACTTTAGTGGAACGCTTGATGTATTTACCATACAGCGGGTGCTTAACTTTTCGTTCAAGCATGACTGTTACTGTTTTGTCCGCTTTGTTGCTTACAACACGACCGGTTTGGGTCTGTTGGACTTTTTCTGTTGTACTCATGCCGTACTACCTTCTTTGCTTATTTGTGTCAGTACGGTTTTTATCCGCGCGATATCGCGGCGTACTTCCAACAATAAATGGCTACCAGCCAACTGGCCTGAACCTTTCTGCATCCGCAGATTGAACTGTTCTTGAAGTTTGTTTTTCAACTCTTCGTTCAATTCAGTCGCAGACTTTTGGCGTAATTCGTTTGCATTCATCACAGCATTGACCTCGTTACAAAGGTGGTTTTAACTGCCAATTTAGCCGCCGCACGGGCAAAAGCCTCACGCGCAATTTCTTCAGATACACCCTGGATTTCATACAACATCCGGCCAGGCTGAATCGGGGCTACCCAATACTCAACATTGCCCTTACCTTTACCCATACGAACTTCTACAGGTTTTTTGGTAATCGGCTTGTCTGGAAATACACGTATCCAGAGCTTACCGCCACGACGAACATGACGCGTAATAGCACGACGGGCTGCTTCGATTTGACGAGCAGTAATGAACCCACGAGTCGTAGCTTTCAGTCCATATTCACCGAAGCTTACGCGGTTGCCGCGAGCGGCCATACCACGATTACGACCTTTATGGGTCTTTCTAAATTTTGTTCTTTTAGGCTGTAACATCGCTGTTAATTCCTGTTATTAATCCCGACGGCTGTTTTTGGCAGCCGCAGCTTCTGCTTTACGGGTAGTTTCATCAAGGTCGAATACTTCGCCCTTGTAAATCCAAACTTTGATACCCAACACACCATAAGTTGTGTTGGCCTCATAAGTGGCATAATCCACATCCGCACGCAATGTGTGTAAAGGCACTCGACCTTCGCGGTACCATTCGGTACGCGCAATATCAGCGCCATTCAAACGCCCGGATACCATTACCTTAATACCTTGTGCGCCCATGCGCATGGCGGTACCAACGGAACGCTTCATCGCCCGGCGGAACATAATACGTCGTTCTAGCTGTGAGGCAATGCCTTCTGCTACCAGGTAGGCATCAATTTCCGGCTTGCGGATTTCAGCGACTGAGATGTGTACCGGAACACCCATCAAAGCACCAACATCACGGCGTAAGCGTTCAATATCTGCACCTTTCTTACCGATTACAATGCCGGGTCGAGCCGTGTGGATCGTAATCCGGGCTGACTTGGCAGGGCGTTCGATCTGAATTCGGCTAACTGATGCGTCTTTCAAGCGTTCCTGCAAAAATGCACGCGCTTTCAAATCTGACTTCAGATTCTCAGCGAAATCTCGTTTTTCGGCGAACCACTTAGCATTCCAGTCTTTGGAAATACCAAGGCGTATACCTATTGGATGTACCTTCTGACCCATATTCTCGTCCAGTCCTTATGCGTCGTCAGCGACGATGACAGTGATGTGGCTAGTGCGTTTAAGGATTTGAGTTCCTCTTCCTTTCGCACGGGCCCGTCCGCGTTTTAATATCGGACCGGCATCCACAAAAATTGTGCTGATTTTTAATTCATCAATATCAGCGCCTTCGTTATGTTCGGCGTTGGAAACTGCAGATAACAAGACTTTCTTGATAATCTGAGCTGCCTTTTTAGTGCTGAACTTTAATAACAGTTCGGCCTGCTCTACTGGCATACCGCGAATCTGATCCGCTACCAGTCGAACTTTCTGCGGAGATATCCGCGCGCCTCTAAGTTTTGCTGCTGTTTGCATGTCTGTTCTCGCTTACGTCTTGCGGTTTGCAGTATGACCACGATAGGTACGGGTCGGTGCAAACTCACCTAACTTATGACCAACCATTTGCTCATTAATGAGCACTGGCACATGCTGCCTTCCGTTATGGATGGCAATGGTCAGTCCTACCATATCTGGCAGAATCATTGACCGGCGTGACCAGGTTTTGATCGGGCGTTTAACATTATTGGCAACAGCGTCTTCTACCTTCTTTGCCAGATGGTGGTCAACAAATGGACCTTTTTTAATCGAACGTGGCATATTGGTTACCTGCTACCTTTGCTGCGACTGCGAACAATATACTTGCTCGATGTCTTATTCTTACGAGTTTTATAACCCTTGGTTGGAACACCCCATGGGCTAACCGGATGACGACCACCAGAGGTACGACCTTCACCACCACCGTGCGGGTGATCAACCGGGTTCATGGCTACACCACGAACGGTCGGACGAACACCACGCCAGCGACTGGCGCCAGCCTTACCAAGTTTACGCAAGCTGTGCTCTTGGTTGGAAACCTCACCAATAGTTGCACGACAGGCGGTAGCAATTTTACGCATTTCGCCAGAGCGTAAGCGTAGCGTTGCATATTGACCTTCGCGGGCAACATATTGGGCATAAGCGCCGGCGCTGCGTGCTATTTGAGCACCTTTGCCAGGTTTCATTTCCACACAATGCACTAGCGTACCCAGCGGGATATTGCGAAGTGGCATGCAGTTACCCGGTTTAATCGGGGCTTCGCGACCACTCATTACAGGATCGCCGGCACGCAAATGGCGCGGGGCAATAATGTAACGGCGTTCACCGTCTGCATACAACACCAAAGCGATATGCGCGCTGCGGTTCGGATCGTATTCGATGCGCTCAATGCGACCCTGAATACCATCTTTGTTGCGTTTAAAATCAATAACCCGGTAGTGCTGCTTATGACCGCCACCAATGTGACGAGTCGTAATGCGGCCGTTATTATTGCGTCCACCGGATTTACTTTTCTTTTTCAACAAAGCCGCGTGCGGAGCACCTTTATGCAGGTGATCGTGCTTGATCTGCACGACACCGCGACGACCTGGAGAAGTTGGTTTTGCCTTGACAATTGCCATTAGCTATTACCCTTACGCTGCCTCGCCGCCTTCAAGGAGATCGATAACCTGATCAGCCTGAATGCGAACATAAGCTTTTTTCCAGTCACTCCGCTTGCCAGTACGCTGGCGGAATGCTTTTGTTTTACCCTTGACGTTAACTGTCGTTACTGACTCTACGTTAACCCCAAACAACATTTCTACGGCACCTTTGATATCAGCTTTTGTGCTATCAACGGTGACCTGAAATACATACTGATTACTGCTTTCACCTACACGCGTAGACTTTTCAGTCACCCGCGGTGCAAGCAGTACTTTATACAGCTTTTCCTTGCTTAAATCACTCATGACAACCACTCCTGGATTTTCTTAATCGCAGCAACTGTCATAACAACTTTTTCTGAGCGTACCAGGCTAACCGGATCCAATCCTGCAGCATCCAACACATATACGGCTGGAATGTTACGCGCTGACAAATACAGGTTATCCTCAACACCTTCGCTAACCAGCAGACCTTTAGTAAAGTCGTTGGCAGCTAGGAACTTAACAAGTTCCGCTGTTTTAGGTGAATCGAGATTAAAATCTTCGATTACAACTAAACGGTCCTGACGCAGCAGTTCCGATAAGATTGCCTGCATACCTGCACGGTACATTTTGCGGTTAACCTTTTGCGAGTGATCGCGTGGGCTTGCAGCAAAAGTTGCACCACCACCGCGCCACAATGGAGAACGAATAGTTCCCGCACGAGCTCGACCGGTACCTTTTTGTGCCCAAGGCTTTTTACCGCCGCCGCTTACGGCTGACCGGTTTTTCTGTGCCTTGGTACCAGCTCTTGCACCTGCCAAATAGGCAGTTACAACCTGATGTACCAGGGCTTCGGAAAAGTCACGCGCAAAAATCGATTTGTCGACTTTGATCGTGTTTCCGCCTGTTACTGTAAGTTCCATCATGAGCTCCTTAAGCTTTAGAGGACGGACGTACGAAGACGTGTCCACCTTTTGAGCCGGGTACTGCACCTTTAATTAACAGCAGATTTTTATCTGTATCTACTCGTATAACTTCCAGGCGTTGTGTGGTTACCCGCACATTACCCATTTGTCCGGACATTTTCTTGCCCTTAAATACACGTCCCGGTGTTTGGCACTGGCCAATTGAACCGTTAGAACGATGCGACAGTGAGTTACCGTGGGTAGCATCCTGCATTTCGAAGTTGTGGCGTTTAATACCACCCTGGAAACCTTTACCTTTTGAGGTACCGGTAACATCGACGATTTGGCCGATTTCGAAAATATCTGCTTTAATTTCAGCACCGACTTCAACATCAGCACCTTCGTTTTCTTCTAAGCGAAATTCCCACAGACCTTCACCCGCTTCAGCTTCCGCCTTAGCATAGTGACCCGCCAGCGGTTTGCTAACATGGTTGGCCTTGCGTGAACCGGTGGTTACCTGCACTGCACGGTAGCCGTCAACTTCCAGGCTACGAACCTGAGTTACCCGGTTGGGTTTCACTTCAATTACTGTGACCGGTATACCTTCACCTGCTTCGGTAAAGATTCTGGTCATGCCGCGTTTACGGCCTACAATTCCGATAGTCATCATCGATGCCCTATTAGTAAACCTTGAGCTGAACATCAACGCCGGCGGCGAGGTCCAGTTTCATCAAGGCGTCAACGGTTTTATCGTTAGGATCAACGATATCCATCAGCCGCTTATGGGTACGGGTTTCGTACTGATCGCGTGCGTCTTTATTAACATGCGGAGATGTCAAAATAGTGACGCGCTCGATTTTAGTCGGCAACGGGATCGGCCCGCGTACCTGAGCACCTGTACGTTTAGCAGTTTCAACAATTTCAGCAGCTGACCGATCGATTAAACGATGGTCAAATGCTTTCAGTCGAATGCGGATTTTCTGTTCAGCCATTGAACTACTCCGAGTTGGTAGGGAATTCCCTACCTCTCAATTACAAAATATTTATTAAGCGAGAATCTTCGCTACAACACCAGCACCTACGGTACGACCACCCTCACGGATAGCAAAGCGCAGACCTTCTTCCATCGCGATTGGG
>QIKG01000101.1 GCA_003232965.1 Oceanospirillales bacterium | reverse complement strand
TTGATTACTATTAAGTTGATCAAAAAAATAGTGGATGTCCTGTCTGCCTGACAATACCGATTATCGAGAAGCTTCTAATGTATCATCAAAATCCTTCAATAAGGAACGGGTGTTAGCATTTGCTAATGTGGTTTTAGACGGCGGGTAGTTTGGATGATCGCAGCCGGCACTTAGCTCGCTGCCGGTAGATAAAGCCACAATCATTTCTGGGCTGAATTCAAAGCGCATAAAATGCACAGCCGAGGTTTTCTCAGCATTACTTCGCTCAAGGTCTTCATTGGCAATAGCAAAAACTTTTTGATGGCCGGTAACTTGTAACCACACTAGGTCTTCGAGACCGCGAAGCTCAGCAAGGCGACGTTTCCTGTGTTCAACATCTTGATACTCCAACATGGCGGTAACTTTCAAGTTGCGGCCATCTGGAATCAGCGGATTATAGGTTTCTAGTTCTTCAGCAATACCGGCGGCTTCAAATATTTTTTCAATTCGCAGCATTTCCTGAATTTGATACTGGACCGTCAGGCGATCCTCAAAATAAAGCACTAAAGCTTCACCAATGGCTACCCTACGGGGAATTTTGTGTTTGAGTACTCGCTGCCTGAATTCGCTGCGTTGTTCGGCATATTCTTCAAGGCTGAATAGGTCTTTTCTTTGTAATGCGTGCATATATTATTTTAGTCCATACGCCATGCGTAGCAAGGTTAAAGGGTTGGTTTGAGGGTTCTTAAGTTCAAGACCATCTGCAATTTGGGTGGCAGCCATGGGGCAGTCACTTACCAGATAGTCGGCAGCGACTCTTTTGGCTCTGGAAATAGTTCCACGGGCGATCTTTTGTGATTTTTTGTAGGTTTGCTTACGCACCCCATAGGAACCATCGTGGCCGGAGCAGCGCTCAATAACGGTAATTTCTGTATCTGGAATCAGGTCAAGAATGGTTTTTGTTTTCGGGCCTATATTTTGCACCCTTTGGTGGCAGGGCACATGCCAAGCAATTTTCCCCAGCGACTGTTTAAAATCGGTTTTAAGTAAGCCCGCTTTATGTCGATGTGCCAGGTATTCAAACGGGTCAAAAATATGCTGCTTTACCCGTTGTACATCCTTATCATCTGGGAACATTAATGGTAGTTCTTGCTTGAACATCAGCACGCAGGATGGAATAGCAGCAATAATATCGCGACCAGCATCAATCTCAGCAAGCATTTGGGGGATATTAACCCGTCGGTATTTGTCTACGGTTTTCAGGTCTCCCTGCTCCAGTTTTGGCATGCCGCAACAGCGTTCTTTGGAGAGTAGTTGAACTGCGATACCGTTGTGTTGAAACACCTTAATCAAGTCCTCACCAATATCGGGTGCGTTGGCGTTGCAGTAACAGGTGGTAAATAGTGATACTTGTCCCTGAGTAGGCGCTGCAACTTGTGGCAAGGTCTCATTAGACTGATGTCCCCGCATGCGCTTGCGCAGTGTATTTGAGTGATACTCCGGCAAGTGAGCATCTGTATGAATGCCCAGGGTTTTCTTCAGCAACTTGCGTGCAGTTTTATTCTTATTGGCGGTGTTTACCAATTGACTGATGCCGGGCTTAGTAGCAACCCAGCTGACCGCATCAGTATTGCTGATGATTTTTAGTGAGAGCTTGCGCTGGCCTTTTTTGAACTCGATGGCTTTTGCCCGCAGCATTAAATGTGGGTAATCAATGGCCCACTCGTGAGGTGGGACATAAGGGCATTTTGCCTGGTAGCAAAGATCACAAAGATAGCACTCATCTACAACTTTAGAATAATCGGCCTTAGCTACCCCATCGAGCTCCAGCGTAGGTGATTCATCCACCAAGTCGAATAGAGTAGGAAAAGACTCACAAAGACTGACACAGCGCCGACAGCCATGACAAACATCAAACACCCGTTCAAGCTCTTTATTGAGCTTATCTTCATCATAAAACTCAGGGTTGGTCCAGTCTAGGGGGTGTCTGGTAGGTGCTTGCAGGCTACCTTCACGCATGCTTTTGTCCTTTGGAATTATGTAGTTGCCCGGAGTGATTATCCAAGCAGAGCACCTGGACAGCTTTAGCTGCCGCAGGTGTGGGCTTTAGGGTATTAGTCTAGTTCGTCTAATGCTTTTTGGAAACGATTAGCGTGTGAGCGTTCGGCTTTACCCAGTGTTTCAAACCAATCTGCGATTTCATCAAAGCCTTCATCGCGTGCCGCAGCAGCCATGCCCGGATACATATCAGTGTATTCATGGGTTTCACCGGCAATCGCGGCTTTGAGGTTTTTTTCGGTAGTGCCAATAGGTAGGCCGGTGGCAGGGTCTCCGGTTTCTTCCAGATATTCCAAATGCCCGTGAGCATGGCCTGTTTCACCCTCTGCGGTTGAGCGGAATACCACAGCCACATCGTTATAGCCTTCAATGTCAGCGCGTTGAGCGAAGTATAGGTAACGACGATTGGCCTGGGACTCTCCGGCGAAAGCGTCTTTCAGATTCTGTTCGGTTTTACTGTTCTTAAGGTCCATTGGAAACTCCTTGAATGGTGAGAAGAAGATATGCTGTAAGCATTGATTCTAGCAGGCATAGGCTAATCAATGACAATTGATTTTCGATATGGGCGTGATAGAGTTGGTTTATAAAGAGACATTGAGGCTATAAGAAAACCCGCCAAAAGGCGGGTTTAAATAGCATCTCAAGGTGCGTATAGATAGCTCTGATATTAATGGATGCGTAATTCATCCAGAGGCGATTGAATGCCAGCTTGTAAATCATCCAACTCCTGTTCAGTGCCATGCCCGAGTAGAGCCTCAACTTGCTTGCTTTCAACACCACTCCGGATCATGTGTACCGCGAAGGAATTGCGCAAAGTGGTGGCGGTTACCCGGGTATAAATTTGCGCTTCGATAGCGGCTCGCTCAATTGCCTTGTTGATTTGATCTTCAGAAATATGTGAGGTTCTTTTCAAGTTGCCGCTGACTGGGTCAAAGTCTCTCTGTGTAGATGGGAAAGCGTACTGCCAGCTCCATGAACGCGCTGCATTTGGGTATAACTCGAGAATATCCACAGGCAGGAAAACTTCTCCAATACCATCAGCGATATCCTTGATGTGTAGCAATTTTCGATCTTCAATGTGCGCGCGCAGGGAGGGTATAAGTTTTCTGGGCATTATTGTCATCCACCCAGCTGCCCCGCTTGCCTGTCTTACCAGAATGTTTTGTTTTTGCACATCGACATCTCTGATGCGTAAATTCACACACTCATTAACGCGTAGACCTGCACCATAGATCAGCGAAACCGCCAACCATTCTTGACCATAAAGGCTAGATAACAGGCTTTGGACTTCATCTTTGCTAAGAATGTTGGACTTACGCTCTGCGCCCTGTTCCGCTATAAGCTCGTTGAGCCATTTGGGACAGTTACCCAAGACATCTCTGTAGAGAAATAGTACCGCATGCAGCGCCTGATTTTGGGTCTGCACAGCAGCATATCGTTCTGATGCCAAGTAGGAAATAAAGGATTCAACATCTGCCCGCCCTAGTTCAGATGGATCCTGCTTATTATGATATTCAACAAATGCCCGTGCCCAGTACATATAGGCTTTTTCTGTATTGACATTAAATTGGTGTACACGCAAGGAAGCGCGCATTCTATCTAGTACATTTAGTTCGTTAACCATGGCCCCTTCTCCGAAACAGATAATTTTAATAGCTTTACTTAAGCTATTATCCCCCACTTTGCATCGGTGACCAATCCGTTGATCTATGCTACTTCCTGTAGGAAATTTCCTACAAAGTGTCGGTATAGTATCAATATACCGTAATTAACTATAGTCTAATAATTCAAAAAGTGCAAATTTCTCTTGAGATGCGGATTTTCAGCCCCAACTGCATGTAGTTCTAGCGAGCTGAGCAAAATACAGCTTAGTTATCCATGCGTTACTGGTAGCGAACAATGATCTCACTATCGGCTTACTAATTAGGCCGTCGCTTTTAAAAGTTTGTAGTTTGCGCTTAGGCATGTTTCTCACTGTCACCGCCGCTGGCAGGCTTAGTGCTTTCAGGTGCATCTGTAAGTGACTTCTTGCAATGAGGACAGACATCATTGTAGTATTTGCGGCGCTTGCGCACAGCGGTTTTTATCAGGCTTAGTGCTTGTGCTTCTGTAAGCCCTAGACTTTCCCGGTACTGTTCGAGCCGATTGGCTTCGTGCAGAGAGATTTTGCCGTCAGACATAGCAGCTTCTTCGAATGTATCGGTCCGCCGATGAATTTCAGCCGAGAAACCTGAGGCCAAAAAACCCGCCATAAGGCGGGTTTAAATAGGTATATCTCAAGGGTGTATAGCCCCGGTATTAATGGAGGTGTATTTTATCCAGAGGAGATTTTATGCCAACCTGTAAACCATCCAACTCCGCGTCAGTGCCATGCCCAAGCAGTGCCTCAACTTGCTTACTATCAACACCATTACGGACCATGTGTACCGCAAAAGAATTGCGCAATGTCGTGGAGGTTACCCGTATATAAATTTGCGCGGCGATAGCGGCTCGTTCAATTGCCTTGTTGATTTGGTCTTCAGGAATATGTGAGGTTCTTTTCAAGTTGCCGCTTACCGGGTCAAAATCCCTCTCTGTAGATGGGAAAGCATACTGCCAGTTCCAGGAACGCGCGGCGTTTGGATATAACTCACGGACATTCACAGGCAGGAAAACCTCGCCAAGACCATCGGCGATATCCTTGATGTGCAGCAATTTGCGGTCTTCAATATGTGCGCGTAGGGAGGATAGAAGTTTCCCGGGTATTATTGTCGTCCACCCGATGGCCCCGTTTTCCCGCCTTACCAGGATGTTTTGTTTATTCAGGTCGATATCTCTGATGCGTAAATTCACGCACTCACTGGTGCGTAGACCGGCACCATAGATTAGAGAAACCGCTAACCATTCTCGACCATAAAGATTAGATAGCAGGCTTTGGACCTCATCTTTGCTAAGAGTGTTGGACTTACTCGTTGCTTTCTGATCTGCTACCAGCTCGTTGAGCCAGTCAGGGCAGTTGCCCAGCACATCTTTATAGAGGAATAGCACAGCATGCAGCGCCTGACTTTGGGTGTGCACAGCCGCATATCGCTCTGATGCCAAGTGGGAAATAAAGGATTCAACATCTGCCCGGCCCAGTTCAGATGGATCTTGCTTGTTGTGATATTCAATAAAAGCCCGTGCCCAGTACATATAGGTTTTTCCTATATTGATGTTAAATTGGTGTTCACGTAAGGATGCGCGCATTCTATCTAATATGTTTAGTTCGTTAACCATGGCCCCTTCTCCGAAGCTGATAATTTGAAAAACCTTTACCAGCTATTATACTACCACTTTGTATTGGTGACCAATCCGTTGATCAACGCGCGCTGGGGATTGGGGTGAGAAGCGGGTTTTCGAGTAAACGGACTACTTTTTTACGAGTTGTTGACATGTTTATTGATGTCCCCGTTGTTGTTGCGACTGACATGCTTGCCGAATGCCGGCCAGTAGGCGTGGGCCCGGGCGTGTAATCCAGTCGGGATTCAAACGGGTGAAGCGGGGATCGGGACTGCTTCCTAGCCAGGGAGACCAGGTTTCAACAGAATTATTATGACTGCTTTTCGGCTGTTCGGACTGGGTATAATAAATTACTTCCGGAGCCGCTGCGAGAACGGCCTCATGGCTAACCGTAGGGGCCAGCGTGGCAAGTTCTGAAAATACATTGACCCCGCGACAAACTGCAAGCGCATGGGAGATCAGGTGTTCACCGTTCACCGTATAAAGCGGGGTGGCATAAAGCTGGATAAAGTAACGAAAAGCAGGGGATTGTTGATACTCTTGCACCAAGGCTTTTAATTCCCGACGATAATCAGCAGCAGCGATTTTTGCGGTTGGCGTGGTTGCCAGTGCGGCACCAATATTTTCGAGCAAGTCGGCAATTTGTTCGGGTGTGGACACTCCAGTCCGCCAAACAGGAATTCCCAGTGACTCTATTTTTTCTAGAACATCTGCCGGATTACCGCTGTCCCAGGCAATTACTAGGTCGGGCTTGAGGATTAGTAGTTGCTCCATATCCAGACGGAATGCATTTCCAATACGCGGTATTTTTTTAGCCTCTTGCGGGTAATCGCTCCACTCTACAACGGCTTTTAGTTTAGTGCCGCCACCGGCTGCAAAAACCAGTTCGGCCAAGTTTGGTGACAGCGTTACAATGGATTCGGCTGGGCTAGTTAAGGTGGTAATACTGCCATCAGCATTCAGCAGGTTAACTGCTGCACTTGCAGACAGAGATAATAATGCGGTAGCTAGGGAAAGAAATAAACCAAAGAACCAGGGCTTTCCAATCAACTGAGCCAACCTGCGAGCAGCAGAATGGCTAATCCTGCCAGCCATACACCCATTACTCGCCAGACCAGGTCCATCGCCTGTTGAACTACCGCGTGGGGCTCGGTTTCAAGTTGGTC
>QIKG01000243.1 GCA_003232965.1 Oceanospirillales bacterium | reverse complement strand
ATTCCCCTTCTGCCAATAGCGAAACTATGGCATCAGCATTGACCGATTTGGATATCAATTGTCCAAGCGCCTGGGCATCGTCCCGTCCGATCCCAAAAATATCATTGTTATGGGTAGCTGCGATAGTGGCATTCCACATATTGGTGGTGCCGTCCGAGGCGAGGTAGTCGGTCGGTGTACCTTGATCTAAGGTGATGCCGTATTTGAGTGCGAGATAGGATTCGATTTGTTGTCGTGATATTGCTGTCTGACTTGCGACGCTATAACCAATCACCTCAGCAATGCGCCCAAAAGATTGTGCAGCAATGTCATTACCTCCAATTACCCTAACAGCTCCACTAACAGGAGCAGTATAGGAAGCGGTATCAACTCCATTAAGTCCAGATACTTGATCGGTTCCTCCGTTATTATCAATACGAAGAAGTGCCGGTACATTATCGGAAAGATCTATAAAACTATCTCCAAAACCGCCTACAAATGCACCAAGGTTTGCCGTACCGAAGTTAATAAGAGCTGGGAATTCATTCGTCGAAGGAGCCTTAAGCAACGTACGAAATCCTCCAAAGGGGTCAGGAATCGCTACTGAATAGAATATAGAATTTGTTGCCTCTACTCCTGTTCCAACTATAAGATAATCCGTTCCATTTGTTTGAATGGTTGGATTAAAGTTAAGGTCATTTGCAAGGAATGTTGGCGTATTTCCTCCAGTTGCATCATCACCAGACAGTGATTGATCTGCCCACGCAGTAACAGGAGATACTCCCGATACACCCACGTCAGCCTTAAGCCAAAGCTGAAGATTAGCTTGTACTCCACCTGGAGCCATTATATTATCCAGAAAGTTAACTCCTACATTAGAACTATACGCTCCACCATCTCCTGAGTTAGCTACCAGTCCTGAATTTCCATTCGTAAAAGCCGCATCAGCAAACACAAACGTAATATCAGCTATGTCGTTGGCATCTTGGTGAGCAGCAGCACTACCAGTGAAGGTTAAGGTTACTACGGTATCTCCTGCAGATAAAGTCATCACTGGAGTTAGTCCTGCTGGTACGTTAGCGAGTGTTACTTCTGTGCCTATATCTAGAATATTGTCAGCATCAACATCAGCGAAAGTGTCATTGGTGAGAGTGATAGCGAGTGGATTTGTGTTATCCACTGAGCCATCATTAGCTACTGCTTCTGCATAACTTTTCAAAGGTATGTCATATTGATTAATATCGTCTCCGATTGCTCCCATTACATACAAACGACTTCCATCATTGTTGAAGATCATAGATCTTGTAAATGCCTCTTCCCCTGAAACATCAAGTGCAATCGAATTAAAAGTAGCAGTAGAAATATCGTAATTTGTACCTAAGTTGTATTGATTAATATCATTGCCAACACTTCCCATCACATACAAGCGACTACCATCGTTATTGAAGATTATAGAGAATGGATTTGCCTCTTGCCCTGTTACCGAAAGAGCAATCAAGTCAAAGGTAGCGGTAGAAATATCATAGTTTGTACCTAGATTGTATTGATTAACATTATCGTTACCAATCCCCATCACATACAAACGACTTCCATCGTTGTTGAAGATCATTGATGTTGGTTGACTCTCCTGTCCTCCTACAAAAAGAGCAATCGAGTCAAAGGTCGCGGTAGAAATATCGTAATTTGTTCCTAGGTTGTATTGATTAACATCATCGCCAGTAGTTCCCATCACATACAAACGTGAACCATCATTGTTGAAGATCATAGATTGTGGATTTCCCTCTTCTCCTGAAACATCAAGAGAAATTGAGTCGAAAGTAGCGGTAGAAATATCGTAGTTTGTAGCTAGGTTGTATTGATTAACATTATCGTTATTAACCCCCATCACATACAAACGTGAGCCATCGTTGTTGAAGATCATAGATGCTGGAACTGCTTCTTGCCCTACCACTGAAAGAGCAATCGAGTTAAAGGTAGCGATGGATATATCATAAGCTCCGTTGTCGTAAGAAAGACTTGGGAATGCATTATCCTCAAAATCAACTCCAACATTAGAACTATATACTCCACCACTTCCTGAATTAATAACTCCTGAAGCCGCACTTGTCGTAAATGCCCCATCGGTAAATAAAAACGTAAGATCAGCTACATCATCTGCATCTTGGTGAGCGGTAGCGTTACCTGTAAATGTAAGTGTTGCAATTTCCCCTGTTGCATCAATGGTCAAGACTGGGGTCAATCCAGCTGGCGCATTACCAACGGCGTAGAGTCCTCCTGGGAGAATACCGCCTGTTGTCGTAAAGGTATCTTCTATCAAAGTAATAACGATAGGTTTTGTATTATCAACAGAGCCATCGTTAGCAACGAGCTCGTCATAGCCTACTACTGTTGGCGTAAGATCGTATTGCTCAACCTCATTTTCAGTAAAATCTACTATGTACAATTTACTTCTGTCAGCGCTAAATGTCATTCCTGAGGAGGCTGTGGATTCAGCACTAACATCCAAAATAACACTACTGGATACTACTGAGGATATATCATAGGCTATTACTAAATCAAACTGTGTGACAATGCCGTCAGTACCCAGTAAAAATAGTCTGTCTCCATTATTACTAAAATTCATTCCATAAGGTGTGAAAGCCGCTCCCGCTACATCAATATTAGGAACAATCGTATTAAATACCCCTGTAGAAATATCATAATTTGTCGATAAATCATATTGGTTAATGTCTTTGTCGGCACCTCCCAACATGTAGAGAACACTGCCGTCACCGTTAAATATTATTTCTACTGGAAAAGTGTCTTCTGATGCCATGGTTAACACAACACTATTAGAAGTCACAGTTGATATATCATAAGGGGTAGCTAGGTCGTACTGATTGATATCTCTACCAGAAAATCCCGTGAGGTAGAATTTAGTTCCGTCATCATTAAACAACATCGCAACCGGCCCTGTCTCTTGAGGGCTCACGTCAAGAATAACCGCGTTAGAAGTCACCGTAGAAATATCGTAAGGTGTCGATAGGTTGTACTGATTGATATCCCTTCCAGAAAAGCCAGTGACATAGAACTTTGTCCCATCGTCATTAAACAAAATTGCAAAAGCGCCTGTCTCTTCCGCGGATATATCTAAGGTAGCGGATGGTGTAGCACTGGAAAGATCATCGCCTCCTGTTGCATAAATCAATGACACTGGTGGATTATCTGCAAAGTTGATGCGTACATTACTGGAATACGCAGCACCATTCCCAGAATCTGTAACAGCACTCGCATCTGCACCGGTGAAGGCTGAGTTATCAAAAACAAAGGTAATATTAGCAACATCGTCTGAGTCTTGATGAGCCGTCGCATTCCCTGTGAATGTTAGCTCTACCTCTGTGGCTGAGTTAATTGTCATGACAGCTGTTAGTCCTGCTGGTACATTTGCTAGGGTTACTTGCCCTGAGGTCAAAACTCCTGATCCAAGGTCAACAAAGGTGTCTCCAGCAAGTGTAATAACCAAAGTCTCTGAATTATCAATAGACCCATCGTTACCAGAGGCCTCTGGATAGGTTCCATGGAGGTCATACTGTGTAACGTTGCCAGCAGCTGAACCTACTAAATACATTCTGGTTCCTTCAGGGTTAAAAATTATTCTAGCAGGCACTGTTTCTTGCCCAGACACATCCAGAACCACTTCGTCAAAAGTTGTGGTTGATACATCGTATGGTATTGATAAATTATACGCAAATATTGTGTCACTATTATTTCCAAGCATAAACAACCTTGTTCCGTCTTTATTGAAAAGTATACTATGTGATTGAGTATCTTCTGATGTTCCATCAAATGCCTCACTGTCAAAGGTTGCTGTTCCTATATCATAGGGAACTGATAGATTAAATATATTAATAGTAGATCCACTATTATTAAGTATCAACAATTTTGTTCCATCTGCATTGAAAATCATATCTTGATGGTCTTCCGCTCCGACGGTGGCTGTTAGGTCTATAACGGCACTACTAAAAACAGCCGTTGAAATATCGTAAGCCGTCGCTAGGTTATACTGATTGACATGTTCGCCAGTAGGAATTCCTGGAGAGTCGATCTCTAACAGAAAGAGTTTTGTTCCATCTGCATTAAAGATCATAGATGCAAGGGTAACAACATTAGGATCAGCGTCGAGTGCCAGACTATTAAATACAGCTGTTGATACATCATAAGCCGTCCCTAGGTCATATTTAGTAATTCTTGCAGTACTCGCATTGAGTACATAGAGTAGAGTTCCATCGTCATTAAACTTTATACCTCTTGGTCCTGTATTATTGGCGGAAACATCAAACGCTACCCCATTATAGACCGCATTTGAAATTTCAAATGTCCCGGCCCTGTAGGTCAGATTTGGAGTCGCGCTTTGAGCCAAAGTAAAGTATTCTCCATCAACTAGTGTGATTCCATTAATCTCTCCTGTAGCAGACAATGCTCCAGCATTTGTTTGGTCGCCAGTTGTTGAAAAATCTCCGTCTGTGTCGGTCAGAAGGACATAGCTGTCATCAAAGCCATCAAATTTAAGGTTTACGGCTCCAACAGTCCCTGTGTTTTGTGATTGCCATTCTCGGGTAGTTCGTACTCCATATGTTCCCGTATCTAATTCTGTGGTTTGGGTTGTAATTGCTCCACCATCGTTAGCAATAGTTACGAACTGTAGGTCAGTTAATGTATCTGCGTGAGTAGTGTTTGCATCTACAAAATTTGTATCAGTAGAAATAGTTGTAATTGTTCCTGCATTTACTGATTTTGATATTCTTTGGTCCAGAACAGAGTCATCATCTTTACCAATTCCAAAGATATCATTGTTGTAGGTGGTGTTTACTGTTTCGTCCCACATCTTTGTGGTTCCGTCACTCGCTAGATACGCTGTAGCAGTTGTTTGATCGAGGGTGATTCCGTATTTCAGAGCGAGGTAGGAATCTACTCGTTGCTCTTCAACTGGGGTCAAGTCACGACTATATGCAAAAGACTCAGCGATATTACCTAGATAGTTTTCTGTGTCACCAACAGTGTTTGAACCAATCAGCAGTCCAGATGGGTTAAGAACAATATTTGGTGTGCCTGAATTATTTGTTCCAACCAGCGCACTGTTTTCTTTCAAAACAACGGTTGTTCCGTCATGACCTCCTTGTACAATAATTGGTAATCCACTGGCAAATATCGCGGTAGAACCTGTTATGTCATTACCAAAGTTCGAAACAAATGAGTTATTACCAAGTTTTCCAAGGCCAAACCATTGATTGGTGTTGTTACTACCCCAAGTAGAAATATAGCCTATATTTATACCTGCATTACCTGCTACGACTCCATAAACCGTAAGTGGTGTAGCTCCAGTTGCTAGAGCCGTTGGTGAATTAAGAATAAATTCATCATCAACACCATCAAAAATCATACTTGGATTAAAGTTTATAGTATTGTTGGTGTATAAAGGTCGGCGAAATGCTAACCCTTGTCCAACATCATTATCATTACTCGATTGGTCGGCCCAGTTGGTAATCGCTGCCCCGTCGGTAGTCAGGTTCGTGCCTACATCAGCTTTAAGCCAGTAAGAGAGGTCGGTAGCTACTCCGCCAGGGGACTGCCCAAAGACCGTAGTAGATGCTACGGATAAAAAACAAACGGTAAGAACAAGCCTTAGAATACGTGCTGCTTTTGACAGGGATGCTTTTTGATCTGTTCTTGTTGATTTCGAAAATTGTGCCAATGGGTTGATTAAAACTGCGTTTTTCATAATGGTATTGTTGGTAGTCATAAATATTTATATTTGAACTGGCTGGATATATACTAAAATTTAAAAACGCAATAACTTACATTTTTATAAGATAATTCTTACAATTGTTTTAAAACCATAAGATTTTGTTGTGAAACAATGGAATTTTGTTGCAAAGCTCTAGACCAACGGAGTGGAAACTTCGCCAAAGTGAAGGCTTTTAGCTTTTTTTTGGGGGAATACAGGGGCTGTTTCAGAGCTTTTTGGGAGGGCTTGTATACCTCGGTCTTAATAGGGTGGCATTGCGGGGACGGTGTGTTCCTATGCCCCGACCCTAAAGGGTGGCATCGGGGGCATCGAAAGAAATTTAAAGTTACTACAGGTTCGAATCATAAATATCCTGTTAGCAGCAACTTATTCGACAGAAAATTCAACCCTGGCAGATTAAACCTGGTTTGGGTATCGGACATTACCTATATCAAAACCAAAAAAGGATGGCTATACATGACTTGACACTAGGAGTACAAATAGGTAAAGTAGTTTAATTCAATTTATACTCCGGAAATATTAAAAAAGAGTTTCGATTTCCCTCTATAATTACAAAAGCCTATAAAATGGATTTAAACCGATTTTTGGTGGTACTTTTGCAGCAAAATTAGCTAGTATGAGCGCTATTGTAGCCATAGTAGGAAGACCTAATGTTGGGAAATCCACTTTTTTTAATCGTCTTATTCAACGTAGGGAAGCTATCGTTG
>QIKG01000284.1 GCA_003232965.1 Oceanospirillales bacterium | reverse complement strand
AATTAAAAGTGCAAACTAAACATGTAGATCCGGATGGTAGAGTGCTTGCGGACGGGAGTTCGATTCTCCCCGCCTCCACCAACACCAAAAAAGCTCACCTGATGGTGGGCTTTTTTATTGCTTTAAATCAACCGGTTATCTTATTTTACAGTCTATTGCAGGCTAATATAACGTCTTGCCCCTCTAGTATTTGTGCGCCCCGGTGAACTAGCCATGCACAGTGGGAAGACATCAATCTGGATACTGCAGAGTGGCGCTATATGGTCACAAAAACTAAAACACAGCATATTGTTCCACTCTCAAAACAGGCTGTTGAGATTTTACAGGAACTACAGCCTCTCACCGGAAATGGACGATATGTTTTTCCGAGTGCACGAAGCCCCAAAGGTGACAAACCGATGAGCGACAATGCCATCCTTGCCGCCATGAGACGAATGGAGATCAGTAAAGATGAAATGAGTGGCCACGGATTCCGGGCAATGGCACAAACAATTCTTGATGAGGTGCTAGGTTTTCGCCCAGATTACATTGAACACCAGTTAGCCCATGCGGTGCGTGATCCTAACGGTCGTGCGTATAACCGCACGGCACACCTACCTGAACGACGAAAGATGATGCAGGAATGGTCAGATTATCTCGACAATCTAAAAACAGGTAAGGTGGTCTCCTCAAATAAAAACGCCTAAAATTTAGTTTGCAAACATATTTATTAGCTATTTAAGAATAATATTTCCCTCCTGGTAATTGCTCTATTCTTGACAGCACCCCTTCATTTATGAGATGTTGATATTCGGCAAGCGCAGGAGATGTAGAGGTCGCTTCTTGTAAGTGGCAGCCCGAATGGGTGGGATCCTCGGTTCCTGGGGCCAACAATCACAAGCCTCCGATGTTCTCGACTTCGGGGGCTTTTGCTTTTATGGTCTCATAATCCTCAGGCCAGACCTTGATACCGTAACCCAGTAATTCCCCTCTATGTCGATAAAGCGATTTTTTCAGGTATGACAGATAGGACACTTCTGTTTCTCCGTAACGATTTACCTTAACCCCGAAATGAATACCCGAAGCCACTGCATCGGCAACTTGCAAGCCAGCAAGTTTTGAATGCTCTACGCTGCGAATATTTCCCGGATCAATGACAGCAGGATCAATCTGAATTTTCTGTGGATCAGTTTTATGTTGGCGAATCAGCAGGCGAAGGTAATCACGAATATCGCTGTAAGACATCATGCTACGATTAGAGAATATGATTTCGGCAAAGCCGTTTCCATCATCAGCACGCCTTTCATCCCTGCATAACCATGATACGCGCTCTAATAGCATGCGTGTTGCGTAGCGGTACAGCAAATATTTCGTATTCTGAAATTTCTCAGGTTCCTGAATCAGTGGTTTGTAAATCAACACGCTCACAGTGCGCATGGGCAATGCACCAACCCGGCGAATGTAGGGAATACGCTGCTCATGCTTCAGGTCAACATAATGCAGGGGTGTCTTTGGCGCTTTTCTTAGCACATCACGCACCTCCTTCAGGCAGGAGACCATCCGTAAATCATTTTGTCTGCGAATCACTGCCGCCGACAAAACAAACCAGCGTGAGCTACCGCTACCATCATCATTGAAGACAAAACCTTCATCACCGGATTCATCGATATACACCACAAAATCGGTTTTCTTTCTAACGGATTGACTCATTTCAGACATTTCTGCGTATTCTGGCGATCGTGAACACCGATTCTGGTGATCGTGAACACCTGGCTTTTCCATGTATTGGCTCGGGTTGATTTTACCCTAAAGTGTTCACGATCAGTCAAGGATTGACTGTAATTTCCGCATAGATTCTCCCTTTAATTTGATTCGATGTGCGTTGTGTATGAGCCTGTCAAGGATTGCATCGGCCAGCGTGTCATCACCAATGGATTGATACCATTGATCTGTTGGCAACTGGCTGATGATAGCCGTCGATGTGCTGCCATGGCGATCATCCATGATTTCCATCAGGTCATTACGGTGCGCCGCTTTGAGTGGTTCAAGCCCCCAGTCATCCAGAATCAGCAGATCCAGCCGGGATAAGACCTGCAGCGCTTTACTATAGCTGCCATCGGCTTTGTTGATCGCATTTTCTTGGATGCCAAGGCTTATGAGGAATATTGTGAGGTAAAAGGGTCGAGAATCAGTATACAACACGCTAATTAATCACAAACACTCGATCTCTTATACATCTAGTTTACCAATGACAAACAGAATATTTATTGATCTACACTAACAGCCAGCTATCAACCCGAATGTACGTTAGTAACGTTGATCCTCTTGTTTACCGCGCTTGGTCAGATAATTAGAAATCACAAGCTCCGTGGTACCCTTGCGATGTTTCGAAGATGAAGCAAGCCCGCTAAATCTATTTACAGTGAAACGCTGCCAAACACTTGCGTGGTATAATTCATGTATGCAGGGGTGGTCTGCATTTGATACAAAGACAGAGGCCCCACGTCTCGCCGCTAGTAAAAGACCTTCAGCTAAGCGCTTCTGATCATCCCAAGAAAAGATTCTCTCGTTATATTTAATGAAATTGTTTTTATTGTGACGTACAGTGTATGGCGGGTCTACATAAAGGAAGTCTCCTTCTTTTGCCTTTTTGATAGTATGCAAGAAATCCTGCGACACAAGAGTCGCTGGTTGCAATCTCTCAGATACTAAGGAAAAGTCATCAGTATTTAGGATAACGTTGTCTTTTGTGCCTTTCGGTACATTAAAGATACCTTGAAGATTGACCCTGTATAGACCATTGAAACATGTTCTATTCAAATAAATAAATCTAGCAGCTTTACTGGCAGAAGTGCGTAGATTCTGTTGTCGCACATGATAAAAATACTCCTTGTTGTGCTTCCTATGGTGGGCTCGTAAATGCCTCCATACCTCATGTGGTTGAGTGCGCAAAGCTTGATAAGTAGCAATTAGTTCTTCGTTCAAATCACTCAGTATCGCTCGTTGCGGCTTTAAGTAAAAAAAAACAGCTCCACTACCAAGAAATGGCTCCAAATAACGGTCGACACTACGGCGAAGCCATTGCCCATGATTAGCTACTAGCCACCGCTTGCCTCCAGCCCATTTTAGAAATGGAGTCATATCAGGTATTATCCTCATTTTTGGTATCGATACTCGTTGACTCTAAACGGTTCATAAATTCTTCATAGATGAAATCTATGTACTCGAAATCACGTATCTTATAGAGCCGTTTCTCTGTTGAATGAGCCGGTACTCGTCTAAGCTCATTTATACGTTCCATCCATCTTATATTCTTTGTATACCCCTTTTCACCTGGATCTGGTATGTCGAATAGCGGCTTGAATAAGGGCCAGTGAACTTTGTTCTCAACGATTTTCTTGTATTCTATAAAATCCAAATAATGATCAAGAGATAACCGATCTTCGTCATCATCATCAAGAGACTTCTCGTACGCACGTGCTTTTATCTTTTTGTCGATAACTCCCTTGTTCCAATATGCATCTTTGGCTACGCCATATTTATCTTTTAAAGTATCAAATATCGCTTTCTGCACTTGTATATTTAGCTCCTTGAGCTTTCTATCAGCCTCATGAACGCGTTCTTCTGATTGTTCAGCTTCCCATTCATCCAACCCATCAGGAGAGAAATCAGAATATTCTTCACGCATCAGACGACATAGACGGAAAAAGTACTCTATCGGGCCTCCTGAACCAAATTGAACCTTGAAACGACTTTCCATTTCTGAATCAGTTGCGCTAGCCAACCAACTGAGTATTGGATCCATATATTCTTCTATCTCAGCTATCAGGTCACTCGATTCAAGTTCTCTAGCTGTAAGCCCTTTGTTTGATTCCATGTAGCTGATAATCTCACTAAGCAAATGCAAGTACGCCTGCAAAGAGACATTAGTACAAAGATACCCCTCCCTGCCTGCCTCCCACTGTTCTGTATTGGAGGTTGCAAGTAGTTGAAAATAGCTATTTAAAATGCCTCTTGCTCTTTCTAGCGTGCGAGAGTCTGTGGTTCCACAGAGTGCCCTAGGAGCATATTCCTTTTTCTTTAGAATTGCTTGGCCAACTAGCCCTGATCGGCGGAGGCCATCTTTCAATGCTGGTACTGTCAGACATGTTTTCTCAGTGGGAGCAATTCCCTGCTGTGTCACACGCCCATAAAGAGCTTCCCCTATATCATTGTTTAGAAGCCCGATAAGCCGTGCACAAATTGCACCTATCCTCTCACTTGGGCGATCTGAACCCCACTTTAGCTCACCTTCTAAATCGTCCAGTAGAGTTTTGGGAACAGACTTCTGTTCGTGGTTAATCGTGACAAATAAATTGGCCTCTTCTTCCTTCTTGAGCCCCTCAAATGCCACAACCATAATATTTTGATTTAAATACTCATCCGTCAAAGGTGCATAGCCATATAGACGATGTTGGCCATCAATAATCCAAGCAGTCCTGTATCGGTTCGGGAGATAAAGGTGCCCAAAAGCAACATTCGTATCAGTATCCTTAGCCAGCTGTTCAAATCGACACTTGGTGGAAAAATTCACCAGAATGTTTGTGGGAAAGAATCCTCCATCGTAGATAAATCGTGATAATTGACGCAGACGTGTTCTACTAACAAGACGCTGATAAGCAGGTGCTCCTGCTGGATCGTTAAGTGACCGATGATTTACAAAGGCTATCTTCAACATTTGCTTAGGAGTTGACACGAATGAATAAAAAGTTTTACCACCTAACTTTCCTTTAACAGCTGGTACACGTACATTCTCCATTTCAGGTATTTTTTGATTACTGAGGAACTCTGCAAGAAACTGGAATCGTGCTGCTGAACGTAAGTGATCAGCAATCTGTAAGTAGTACCTTAACTCTTTCTCAGTGATAATCTTGATATTAGCTCCTGCAGCCCTCTGTCTGTCGGGATTCGACCAAGCAATATTGTTTGTCACAAAGACCCAGATGATTTTTGGTTTAAACTCTCGACCGTAGTGTTTTTTTATGGCATTGGAAATGGGCCCTTTGAGATTGGAAAACTCTTCTATGTCCTTTTGAAGACTACGGCGTGAAATGCGGACAGATGACTTGCATTCAGTCACAATTACAGTTTCTTCATCTTTAGCCAGAACATCTATTTGTTTCTTTAAGGGTTCTGCTCCTTTACGGTGGATTGTGACTTGAAAGTTCCTACCTGAACTTATTTCAGGATAGCCGAGTAAGTAAAAGAGATACCAAACACGATTTTCTAGTCTATAGTCATGAGCCCATTGTTTACGTATGCGATCCTTGGTTTTTAGTTCTCGATCAATTTCCCATCCTTCCGATAGGTAATCCGGCACCTCAGACTTTTTTACGGATATAATCTGAAAAGAATTTCTTCTTACTGTCGCTTCACGTTTGAGCTTTCTTGGCTCTGTTGTCATTGAACTTAACCATTCCATGTCTGGCATTAGTAGCGAACCCCATCTGGTATTTTGTTTTTAGGTGAATGGATAATAATGTTTTGAATAATAATTAGTATGGTGAACTTTTGAATTCCTACAGATCTTCTAACATCCCATTCATACTATTCAATTTATCAGATATTAATTAAGTTAGAAACCGTAATGGGCAGTCATTTTTGGAATAACAAACTACGGTAAAGATCTATGGTGTTATGGTGCTTCGTTTTGAACCAACTCATCCGCTAACGTGCAGATTACATCCCAGCCTTTACTAATCATCTTTTTCCTTGTTCAGCAGCTGATCAATTCTATCCCTCCATTCAAATGTTGATTCCTCATCGTCGATCCCTGTACTAGAGGCAGTAATCTTCTCATGAATGGTAGCCTGACCTTTTTCACCTAGCACTATTTTCATTTCACACATTGACTGAAAAACTTCTTCATAAGCACCTTCCATAGCACAAATCAGGTTATGTTTATCAGATTTCTTTACGATTACACTGTCATGAACTGGAAGGGCAATAGAATCATATTTCTCGATCATCGTTAGCATTACTTTTTCAATTATCACACTATCTAGGTGCATCAATTTATTAGCTTGGTAGCTACTCATATAATCAATAATTGGCATATGAACATCACAGATAGCATCTATCAGACCAGAAGAAAATGAATGATCCATTGAAGTGGTATTTTCGTCATTACGGTTCCATTCGTTAGCAATAGTGGCTACAGCATCCTCTTTCTTGAAGTTAAGCATAATATTTATAGTGAGCTTTACATGACTACGAAGAACAGGCTTACCGTCTATCTCAGGGTACTTTTTAACTACTGCCAAATAGGGGTCTTCGTCATAGGCTATGCCTTTAAGGTGGTAGATTATACGGGTGTGCATACTTGAGAAGTCTATTTCGACTGTAGGCTCACCATCTACCAATATCCTCCTTCTGAATTCAATACCATCAGTGTGTAGCTTGTGATTGGTGTCTTTCCAACGCTTCTTATTCGGAATAGTTATCCAGAAACCACCGTAGAACCGTAAGCGCAAAATAAACCCCATACTATCATCCTGATTAATCTTCCGTGATGCTCTCCCTGAATAACAATTCAGGAGAAAGCAATGCAAGGCAAGAACACATCCTTAACAAAA
>QIKG01000057.1 GCA_003232965.1 Oceanospirillales bacterium | reverse complement strand
ATCGCCACCAACTCAGGATTGTCGCTGATGGCTTGTTCGAAAGCGCTACTATCTGCATAAGGAAGATGAACAAAGCCAGCTACCAGGGGTTCAAAGCCCCGTTGTATTTTCGGGTTGTCTGTAGCGCTGATGGTGGCTAAAGTTCGCCCGTGGAAAGCCCCGCTGGTCACCGCAATCAGGGGTTGTTTATAGCCTTTCTGATGGCCTATAAGACGGGCAATTTTAAGTGCGCATTCCACGGCTTCGGCACCGGTATTGGCTATAAATGCTTTTTCCATAAAGCTGACTTTACAAAGCTTCTCTGCGAGTTTGTTTTGCCAAGGGATTTCAGCCAAGTTTGCTGTGTGCAATAGTACTCCAGCCTGATCGGCGATAACTGCCGTGACCTCAGGGTGAGCATGGCCGAGGGATGTGACGCCAAGACCGCTGACGGCATCGAGGTATTTTCGTCCCTCTTTATCCCAGAGCCAGGCGCCTTTTCCGTGAGTAAAAGCGACGGGTAGCCGGGCATATGTATTCATCAGGTATTTAGACATAGTCTTTGATTTTTTTTAGTTTAGGCTTGATCAGCAATACTTTGCTCAAGCTTGGACAGAGTGCTCCAGCGATTCACAATGGTGCAAAATAGATCGGCCGTTCGTTCAGTGTCATAAATGGCCGAATGCGCCTCACCTTCTTGCCACTCCAAATTTGCAGCCTTTACCGCGCGTGCTAATACGGTTTGCCCGTAGGCAAGGCCTGCTAGGGTGGCAGTATCGAAAGTGCTGAAAGCATGAAAAGGGTTGCGCTTAAGGCGGGTACGGTCAACTGCGGCTCTGACAAAGCCAAGGTCGAAAGACGGGTTGTGACCCACCAGTACGGCACGGGTGCAACGGGTGAGTTTTAATTCTTCCCGGATCGGTTGAAAGATTTTTTTCAGCGCTTCCTTTTCATCCAGAGCCATGCGAAAAGGGTGGTCAAGTTGAATCCCGGTTATATCCAGTGCTGCCTGCTCTATGTTGGCGCCCTCAAAAGGCTTAACATGAGAGGAATAGGTGGCAGCAGGGTAAAGCATGCCGTCTTCATCCAGACGCAAAATAGTGGCTGCAATTTCAAGCAGGGCATCGGTTTGGGAATTAAAGCCGCCGGTTTCTACATCTACCACTACGGGTAGAAAACCACGAAAACGCTCGACTATGGCAGTTGTTGTTATTGACATGCTTAAGACTTGATACAATTAGGCTGGAATAAGAGATGATAACTTAAAAGTTGTAGTTTATATGTTGAATTTTGCCAGAATACGAAATATTTCTCAGCGATTGCTGATATTACTGTTGCTGAGTGCTGCATTGCTACAGCTCCCACTAACTGCACTAGCCAGTGAGAAGCTAGAAAACTCCTCTGAGCAGGTGGCCAAAGGACTGCTCTGGAAAATTACCTCGGCAGAGGGAGACGCTGGTTATCTATTTGGCACTATTCACAGTGAAGATGCACGGGTGCTGGAATTTCCACAGGTCTTACTTGATGCTCTAAAAGCATCACCTATTTTTGCCATGGAGTTAGTGCCTAATCTACCGACGATTGGAAAATTAATGCAAGCCATGCGCTATCAGGATGGTAGCTTGCTGGAAGATAAAATTGGTAAAGAGCTTTATCTACAGGTGGCCGCACGCTTAGTTGATTATGGGGTGCCGGCCAGCGAAGCTCAATCACTTAAAGTTTGGGCGGCAGCAATGACCCTGAGCGTGCCGGTGCCAGAGACCGGTATGTTCCTTGACTTTAGTTTGTCATTGCGAGCAGCCGCAGGCGGGGCAACCATAACCGCACTTGAAACCCTTGATGAGCAAGTTGGGTTTTTGCAGGCGCTGGATGAGAAAAATCAAATTTTGATGCTGCAGCAAGTGGTTGCTGAATTTGCTGATATGCAAACCCAAAATCTGGAAATGGTAGATCTCTGGCTGGGTCGCGACTTGAATGCGCTTGCTGAAATGTCGCGTGTGCAAATGGCTGAAATGGAACCGCAACTGGCGGACTGGTTCCAGGTTCAGGGAATTGATAAACGCAATGTTGTTATGCTCCGGCGGGCACTGCCACTGCTGCGCCAAGGCGGTATTTTTATAGCGGTTGGTGCCTTGCACTTACCCGGTAATGCCGGCTTGATTGCTGGTATCCGCGAGGCTGGGTTTGAGCTGGAAGCTGTTTGGTAGTTAGCTGATTAGTTAGCTGATTAGTTAGCTAATAAATTAGCTGGAAATTAGCTGAAAATTAGCTGAAAATTAGCCGATAAAAACATGCGCCAATGCAGTTAACAACGCCAGTCCGAGGAAGGCATAACCAACAACAGGTAACAGGAATATGGTGGTGGCGCCAAGCACCAGTAGCCCAGCTGCCAGCGCCGCAAGATCACCGGTTGTAGTATCACGCTGACTTCTGCGGCGGCTTCCCAAGAGCACGAAATCCAGACTAATTTTACCTCCGCCGTGAAATATCAGCGGTAGTAATAAGAGCACAAATAACAGTGGCAGCTTGAAATTACCGGCGTTTTCAGCAGTGATAACATAGCCACTCCACAATTCCGCCAGACTATTCCATTCGGTTGGCCAATGAACAGCCGCGGTTGCCACAACAGTGATAATCAATAGTGAAAAAGCAGCAAATCTTGTAAACAGCCCCAGTAGGATTAACACTGAAAATATTAACTCGCCCCAGGTTGCCAGCACCCAGTTGATATCAGTGGGTAGTATATTGAAGGGCCAGGGGAAACCCATTTGCCAGTCGGCCCAGGGGATACCAGCAAACCAGTTATCACCACGATATTTACCAATCCCAGCTTCCCAAAACTCCCAGAACATAATTAGGCGAAGTGCTAATGGCCAGATATAATCGCCACTGGCTTTTAGCCTGGCGGTCAAGTCGTCATATGTTTTTACAATATTCATTTAGTTTCTCTGTCGGTTTGACTGGAATCGTATGTACCCAGGATAATTTGCTGTTGTCGGAAGTCTTGGAGTAAGTCTTTACCGGCTTGTAACACTAAGGGGTCATTTTCGCGCCCCAGTTCTGTGGCAATTTGCTGTAGACAGCTTAAACCGCTAGTGTTATTTTCTTCATTGAGTAATTCCAGAAGGCGGGCACTGACCTGGTTTAAATGCGTAAATTCAATTTTTTCCGAGGGGCTTCTATTCATCAAAATAAAAGTGGGGTTCTGCGGTTGATTAGTCGGTTGATAGTCAGGACTGATTTTATGCACGGGCCATTGGTAATGTAGTAGCCAGGCTTGCGGTGAAAGTACTGGCTGGCCTTCTAGCAGATCACCATTACTATCAATTTTGTCCATATCCAGTGTGCTGTTATCCAACTCCAGCGCCATCTCTACCCATTCATAATGAGCAAGCTCAAGTAGAAAAGGTTTGTCTTTGCAGGGTTGCTCCTGTTCCAGGAAACGAATAAATTCGCGGGGTATTTCCGGAAAAAGCGGTGTATGGCAGCGATAGTCACTGAAGAAACGCCGCACCAGCTGGTGCCAGTCGGTTTCAGCAAACAGTTTGCGAATTACCGGAAAGCCGGTAGATATAAACCCTTCAATATTGTTGTAAAAGAGTTGTCGGTAAATGGACATCCGGCGGTCTTCAATCTCCTCCGGGGCAGCATGTAGTTCTGGGTCACGAATATGTGCCGCAAACTGCTGTTGCAACTGTCCCATTTTTGTAGGCAGAAGGGGGTCGTAACCCGCTTGGAGGTCTACCTTAGGCAGACTTGAGTTTGTGCTCATCGCTTTTTTGCCATTGATTTTGAATACTTACAATCTGTGCAACTTCAGCAAGCAGTTCAGATACGGGTGGGAAATTAAAATCTCGTTCCAGCAAAGTAGGAAACACACCAAAAGTTTTATACGCCTGTCCAAGCAAGTCCCAAACATTGTTGATCACAGCTGCGCCATGGGTATCAATAATCAAGTCTTCGGCGTGGTCGTAATGCCCGGCAATGTGACCGTAGGCTATGCGCTCTCCGGGTAGGGCCTGCAAATAAGCGCTGGGATCATAGTGGTGGTTAATGCTATTTACATAGATATTGTTGACATCCAGTAGTAAATCGCAGTCTGCTTCGTTAAGTACGGCATTTATGAAATCTATTTCGGACATCTCCTGTCCGGGGGCGGCGTAGTAGGATACATTTTCAATTACAATGCGTTGTTCAATAATATCCTGAGTACGGCGAATTCGTGCGGCTACATAGTGTACAGCCTCTTCGGTAAATGGTATTGGCATCAAGTCGTATAAATGCCCATTATCAGTACAGTAGCTCAAGTGTTCGCTATACAGCGGGACTTTATGCAGGCGCATAAACTGTCGAACTTTAGCTAGGAAAGTTTCATCTAAAGGTGCGGGGCCGCCGATAGAAAGAGACAGGCCGTGCAAAACCATGGGTCGTTTTTCGGCGTATTCAGCGAATGCTTTGCCGCGCCAACCACCCACATTTATCCAGTTCTCAGGAGCCACTTCCATAAAGGAAACGGGGTTGAGATCTTGGTTCTCAAACGGGCCCAGTAGGGCCCGTCGGAGACCGAGACCAGCACCTTGTAGTGTCTGGTTTCTGTTCATTATTGTGGTTTAGTCAGGTTTAACTTCGCCACCACATTTACCATCGTTGTCAGCTTTGTGGGCTTCGCCACATTTGCCTTCTTTATCGGCTTTTGCAGCTTTATCGCCACCACACTTGCCTTCACCACATTTTCCTTCTTTATCGGCTTTTGCAGCTTTATCGCCACCACATTTGCCTTCGCCACATTTACCTTCTTTATCGGCTTTCTTAGCTTTATCGCCGCCACATTTGCCTTCGCCACATTTTCCTTCTTTATCGGCTTTTTTAGCTTTGTCGCCACCACATTTACCTTCGCCACATTTACCTTCTTTAGATTTACCATCATCACCAGCAAGCATATAGCCAGCATCCATGGTATCAGCCGTAAAAGGATTATCAGCCGCAGTGGCAACGCTTGCCATACCAACGGTTCCTACAATAGCACCGATAGCGATAGTTACAGTTTTCAATTTCATTTGATTTTTCATTGATAGCTCCGTGATCATGGGCATTTGCCCTGAGGGTTTAAGCGCTGGGCGCCTTTTTTTAGTAATAGTCAAATACATGACTGTTTTCATATTAACAGGAATAACATCTAAAATCCTGAACATTAACAATATTTCACTGTCAGAATGGTATGGATTGTTACATTAATTTACAATCTTATTTCTCTAGACCTGCAAATGGCTCAGGATATTTCAAAAAATTTAGTTAATATCCTGACTGAGTGGAAACAGCGAAGTATATCAACAGGTTTGTTTCTCGAAAAATTGTAGATAGTGCCTGACCGAGAAAGGAGTCGTAGCGAGGGAAAGTCTGGTTTGAAGCAAAATATTTCATTATTTGAAGACAATAGCTGGCTATTTGATGAGAATAATGGAATATTTTGGTCAAATCCAGCTTTTCCGCAGTAGATTACTTCTTTCTCGGTCAGGCATTAGATATTAGCAATGTCAGGTTTTCGATGCTTATTTGCGAATATAGTTCACTGGGCATTCAAAAAACAAGCTTTGAGGATTTTTTTTGTATTTTTACAAAAGCCATTATTCAATTTTAGTTTTATATTCACACAAATCACGAATAATACATTCTGGGCAATTCGGTTTGCGCGCCTTACAGATATAACGCCCGTGCAATATCAGCCAATGATGTGCGTCGAGTTTAAATTCATCCGGGACTAGCCTGAGCAGACGCTTTTCAACTTCCAGTGGCGTTTTACCTTTAGCAATTGCGGTTCGGTTGGAAACCCTGAAAATATGGGTGTCCACAGCAATGGTTGGCTGGCCGAAAGCGGTGTTAAGCACCACATTGGCAGTTTTACGGCCCACACCGGGTAGAGATTCTAATAATTCTCTGTCGTTTGGCACTCGAGAATTATCTCGCTGAATCAGAATGTTACAGGTTTTAATGATATTAGCGGCTTTGGTGTTAAACAGACCAATGGTACGGATATAGGCCTTTAGGCCATCCACGCCTAATGCGAAAATGCTTTCTGGAGTATTGGCTACAGGGAAAAGACGACGGGTAGCTTTGTTAACACCAATGTCTGTGGCTTGAGCCGAAAGAATAACCGCTATTAATAACTCGAATGGGCTGTTGTAGTTCAGCTCGGTGGTAGGTTTGGGGTCGATGTACTGCCAGCGACTAAAGATTTCTGTGCGTTTATTCCGGTTCATCTGTCGGTGATCAATCCTGTGTCGGTTTGAGTTAATTGCTTTTGGTTTTTGTTCCGAGCATTGAGGGTGTTGACCGCAGCTACCAGTAGGCCCAGCATGATAAAGGCACCCGGCGGTAAAATGGCCAGCAAAAAACCACCATACTCCGGAATAACAACTACACTGAGATAATTCCCAAACTCACCGAAGAGTAGATGTGCATCTTGCATCAGGGTGCCGTGACCGAGTAATTCGCGCAGTGTGCCCAAGACCAATAAGGCAATCGCAAACCCAAGGCCGGTGGCAAAGCCATCCCAGGCTGCAATCAGTGGTCGGTTACGCGAAGCGAAGGCTTCTGCCCGCCCGATAATGGCGCAATTGGTCACAATCAGGGGTATAAATATCCCGAG
>QIKG01000302.1 GCA_003232965.1 Oceanospirillales bacterium | reverse complement strand
GGCTACAAATTCAGAAATACTGCAATCACATGACTTGGTAATTGACTCATTAATACTCAATGCAAATAGTGTGTGGTCACAAGCTGGGCAATTAACAGTTAATACGACTTATCAAATAAATAACTCTAGCATTGATCATCAGGCACTATTTTCTATACCAAGCAGTGACTCTTATCTCATTAATAATGGCATGCATGTTATATTTAACCTAGTTCAACCTTCATTGAACAATCTTAATATTGACAATGCAACGGTTGAGTTCAGCGTCTCTCATGGCTTTAATACCATACATATGACCAATAATGCAGTATTGACCCATAGTGCTGGCTTTTCAGGTTTCACTCTTGATGTTGACAACCTAACTATAGATGCAACATCAAAAATAGACATCACTGAGAAGGGAAGAAATTATGTAGCAGGAGAAATTACAGGTTTAAGTGGGGCAAGTCATGGTGGCCAAGGTATCTTGCAAAATGTAAATGATACAACCAATGCAGTTTACGGTGATTTACGTCAACCCAATGCCCTGGGAGCCAATACCTTTAGTAATTTAGGCGGTGGTTCAATAACCTTGAATGTAACAGGGGCATTAGATTTAAATGGACAAATCATAGCCAGCGGTAGGACAGAAGGAGGCCGCTGGAAAGGTGCTAGTGGCGGCTCGATTTGGCTAACAGCAAACACACTATCAGGGGCAGGAACCATAGAGGCAAATGGTACCAATGCCTTCGACAACCCAGGTGGTGGTGGTCGGGTAGCTGTTTATTACGACACCTTGAACGGTTTTGATTTAAACACACAAGTCCGAGCCTTTGGCGGTAAAAGCAATACAAATATTACACAAATCCAAGGCGGAGCAGGAACCGTTTATTTAAAAGACAATGCCCAAGCTTTGGGTGAAATACGCATAGTCAATCAAGAAAGTACTAATGTTAATAATGGCTTTACGCCGCTTTCTTATGCGAATAATTTCATCAACAATATGCCCTTAAGTCTTATACATGCAAAGATTCGATTTTTAAATGCAGATACTGCACAAAATATTGTGGCATATAAGGCTAGAATTGAACAAAACGCTGAATTAACATCAGGCCAACTTTCTGGCAAAAATTTTGTTTGGAAACAATCGGCTCAGCTTAATTTACCTAATAACGAGCTTGTGATTAATAACTGGACATACCTGCCTGATTATTTTCAAAATTGGTCTAAAGTTCGACTGCTTAATAATGCTAAAATTTCACAGGATGTTGCCGAGAACTTGGCAGATATTGCTGTTATGAATATTGCTTCACTTGAAATTGATAACTCGTCTTCAATTGATTTAATTGGAAAAGGCCTTATTAAACTCGATGGAACTTCTGGCACTTTTGGTGGCAGCTATGGTGGTTTGGGTGCAATTTATAATGATGGTTATAATGATGGTGTCACCAACCCTGTTTATGGTGATGAATTTTCCCCAAACCAAGTGGGTGTTGGAGGAACTGGGTTTAATAGTCGAGGTGGTGGCGGGATAAAAATCACTACTGACTATTTAAACCTAGAAGGAAACATTAATTCAAATGCCATAGTAAGTAACGCCGATAACTTCTATGACGGTGGAGCCAGCGGTGGCTCTGTTTGGGTTGAGGCGGATGTTATAAAACTAGTTGGAGATATTAAAGCAAATGGAGGGGCAGGCGAAGACGAAGGCGAAGGCAGTAACCCTGATGCTGGCGGTGGCGGTGGGCGTATTGCTATCTATCATGGTGTCAATCAAGGCCCCAATCTTTCCTTAAAAATCGAAGCCAAAGGAGGCGTGAGTAATTCAGGCCCCGCTGGAGCTGATGGAACAGTTCATATTGAACAACTCGTTAAGCCAGTTAGAGTGGTTTGGACTTCACCTGAGGCAAGCAATCAAAACATTGATAGAGTTAGAATACATTTTAGTCAAGATATTGACGCTATTGATTTTACTGTTACTGATGTTCAGCTAACAGGCACATCTGGCTCAATATCAATTGATTCCATTGCCGGTATTGGCAATGGTGTTTTTGACATTGTATTAAGTAGTGCGATTACTGTTGAAGACGCATACCAATTGCTAATAAATGCGCCTATTTTAGATCAAAATGATAATGGCATTGCTGGTGAAGGTGTAATTGATCATTTTACCACAAATATTTCTGTGGATTTTACTGCACCAAATGCACCAGCTGTGACAAATGCAATGATTGCACCAGATAGCAATTTGGTTGATAACACTATAGTTACAGTACGTGGAACACGTGAGGAAAATACATCACTATATGTAAATGGAGAGCCTTATGTTGCATTGGGTAGCTCTAATTGGTCAATTATTTTAGAACTTCCCCCAGGCAGTTCGGTATGGGAATTTACCTCTGTTGATGGGGCTGGAAATATTTCCGCTACAACAACGGTAACTTATTTCTCTGCAACAGATAAACCAGCAATCATTTCCATGACACCCTCTAGTGGAGTTTGTTTGGCATCAGCCCCAGCAAATATACAGCTGTCACTGTATGATTTTGCCGGCAATGGTTTTGATTTGTCTGCCTCGCAGTTTGTTGTGACTGAAAATGGTCAAAATGTAGCAGGGACAAGCAATATAAGCACAGATTTATATACATTTACAGCAGACAGTATCTTGCCCGAAGGCTCTATTGAGATTAATGCCACAGTGGTTGATTTAGGCGGGGTTTCAAGTGATGTATTTAATGCTGCATTTATAGTTGATGCAACAGCCCCACCTATACCGACACTCAATCCAGTTACATCACCCACAACAAACTCAATACAAACACTAACTGGTGCAAAACAAGCAGATACATCTGTTTGGGTCAATGGCATAGAAGTGGTTAATCTTGATAACCTTAGCAACTGGTCTGCAGATATTACACTGTCAGAAGGAACCAACAACTTAACCATTTTAACCAAGGATTGTGCACAAAATGAAAGTTCTAGTGTAACAACAACTATAGCGTTTAATAACACCGTCCCAGGAGCTGTCAATTTAATAGCCAATGTAGATGCAGGAGGGCGTAGTGCTCAACTTGATTGGCAATCATATGATGAAATAGCCAATGGCGGCAATATTGATTTTTATACCATTTACCAATTAGCTTCAGATTTTACCGATATAACAAATGCCAATATTGTCGATACAGTCGTGGCAGGAACTCAAATATATAATGTTCAAAATATAACGCCTGTCCAAACGATTTATTATGCTGTTGTTGCAACTGATTTAACAGGATTAAGTGATTCGCAAGTTACCGCAGTTGAAGCGGTATTTGTTGATACAGTTGCGCCTGAAGAAACGGGTTTTCCAACAGTAACCGACTCTTATATTGATCAAATTGATATCACCTGGGGCCACTCAGCTGATACTGTTAGTGATTTGGAAAATTATAAAATCTATCTTGATGATGTTTTTATAACTGATATTGCTAAAGAAAATAACTCGTATCAGTTTATAGGATTAAACACCAATACCAAATATGTAGTTAAACTTACAGCCATAGATAATCAAGGTAACGAAAACTCAGGACGAGTTAGAAATATAGCCACATGGGCACCTAACCCAGTAAATTTACAAGCAGAGCCTCATGATGGCAGAATAACTTTATCATGGGATGCTGTTATCTCTAATGGCGCCTTCGCGCGTTATTATGTTTATTTTTCTGAATCTCCTGCCATTGATATTTCTACAATGACTCTAGTAACCAATACATCAGCTGCTTTTTTTGAAGTCACTGGATTAACCAATAACATTAACTACTATTTTGCAGTTGTTTCCAGAAACTTACATGGTGACTTCAACCCAAATATAACCACTGTTATGAAAGCCCCTATCCAAGATACCGATGGGCCAATCATTAGCAATGTTCTATTTGATGGAACAGTTATTCAAAATGGCATGAGCATAACTCAGCCAGGAAACATCACCATCAATGCTACAGATGATTCAGGTATGGCAAGCGCCCAGTTCACATCATTGTCTAATGTTCTTAATACAATCGATGGGAATGGCACTGATTCTTACCAAGCGTATTGGAGCATCCAAGATGAGGTTGATGGCAATATTGATTTAACCATAACGGCAATTGATGTATTTAACAATGCAACATCCGTGACTTACAATGTAAACATTCAACTAGCAGCCCCAGCAGCCCCAATAATCACATTTCCATCAAATAATACTGTGACTGCTGAACTGCAAACCCTGGTGCGAGGCACAACAGATTTTGGAACAACAGTAGAATTGATGGTTAATGGGCAGGCATTAAATAGCTTTCCAGTTGATAACAACAATCAATTCCAAACTACTATTTCATTGGTTAATAGCAATAATACCATCAAAGCCCGTGTGTTCAATAATCGTGGATTGGCAGGTAATTACTCAAACATTATCAATATAGAAGTTGATCAAGCTATTCCAATAATCCCAGTAGCGTTGTTTGCACAAGCCCGTGCCGATGGAATTATTAGGTTATCCTGGAATCCTGATACCGAAGGAACAACCCAAGGCTATAATATTTATCGTTCAAACACCGCTTTTGAAAACATTGTTTCTGCCACAAAACTCAATAACCAGCTAGTCACCACAAGTAATTTTGATGATTTAGCCATACCTGACGCGCAGTATTTTTATAGAATCGCAGGAGTGAGTCAAACATCTATTCAAGGTAGCGTTTCAAATCAAGCCTCTGCAATTTCTGACAGTACTCCGCCCACAGCAAGTATAGTGTATACACCAACAGGTGAATACGATGCCGTTAATGATATATATGGAGCAGGAAGAGTTAACCTTCAAATGACTCTTAGTGAAGAACTGTTAACCACCCCTTATTTAAGTATTTCGCCAATTGGTGGTGTGCCAATAGCGGTAACAATTAACCCAGTTTCAAGCACCGAGTACACCGGTTTCTTTGAATTGGGCACTCAAAAAATAGACAACACAGCATTTGCAGTATTCTCAGCATTTGACCAATCCAACAACCGTGGAACAGATGTTACAGTTGGCGCAACTATACAGATAGACACACTTGGGCCAGAAATGACAAGTTTGTCCATAACACCCATTGCTCCGTTGGCTTATACATCAGGTGACAGTATTGTTGTTGAATTTGATTTAAATGGTGATGCGGTATCAACGCCTCAATTATTTTACAACCTATCTAAAGCAGGTAGAGTAGAAACAGAAATAATGGGTTTGATAGAAATTTCATCAAGAAAATGGCAAGCTACATTTGTTCTACCCAATGATGTTGGCGTAACAGAAACAGAAACCTTGAGTTTTGCTTACAGCGCATACGATGCTTTAAACAACACAGCAGATGTCATCATATTAGAAAATCAATTTCAAATATACCAAGGCAATCTGCCGCCTTTAGATGCGCCATTTGGACTCAATGCAGAAGGATTTCCAGCAGGTGCGATAAAGCTCACATGGTTCAATGTGGTAGATGCTGCCGAATATGTAATCTTACGTAAACATGAATCTGAACCAGACTTAGTAGCAGTAGGTAGAACAGTTGGAAATGTGTTGGAATATACCGACACACCGCCAGTAGATGGCACTTATATTTACGCGGTTGCCAGTGTAAGACAAGAAAATGCACAAGAAGCGGTGAGTGGGCCAAGTCATACCGTCACTAAATATTCAGACTCTGTGCCACCAAATGCCCCAACCAATATGATGTTGGTACTACAAGGCAATGGCATACTTGCCACCTGGGATGCATCGGTACAACAGTTCCCTGGTGATGAGTATATTCAATACAACTTGTACCGTTCGGATATTGACCCAATCAATGATGTTAGTGGACTAACACCTATTTTTGAACGCTTAGCCCAAAATGGAGCAATTGATAATCAACCAGCAGCCCCAGAACATGCCTATGCTGCCACCGCAACAGATAGAGCTGGTAATGAATCTGTTCCGTCAAATACCTATTATTTGAATTTTGAATTGTTACCGGTGAATAACCTCACCATTGATTTACATCCAAATCAATCACCAATTATCAGTTGGAGCCATACATCAAGCAATATTTCTGATTACGATATCTTTGTAGAAGACAGTGGTAACAGTTTAAAACTCAATCAAACACCAGTAATGGTTACAGAATTTACAGACAATGCATATTCAGGTGCAGAAACCATTTATTCAGTTGTTGCCATAGACAACCAAGCCCAACGTTCGCTAACACATGTATTGAGACTGCCTCTGATCGTCACAAGCATTCAAGACAACCAGAGTCTCAAACGTGGCTTAATGAACGAACTGATTTTTGTAGTCGATAACTTTGAGGACAGAGAGTTTGCTAATGTCTCACTAACTCTAACCATTAACAGTATAGACTATGCTTCATCAACCTACACACTGCCAGCACAAGGAACAGTAGAAATTCCAATTGTGATACCTGGAGAAGCAAGCTTTACTGACACGATAAATGCGACATTAGCAACCCACTATCGACCAGTAATAGGAGACTCAGCCAATATTTACTCAACAGAATCAATTACCGTAGAAGATGGTGGTTTAATCCTAAGTATCACCACCGATAATTTCCTAAAAGGCACCAATGGACAGGTTCAATTATTAGTCCAAAACCCTGGCGAAGAAAGTATTGATATTATTACCGCAC
>QIKG01000020.1 GCA_003232965.1 Oceanospirillales bacterium | reverse complement strand
CCGGCACAGCCGCAGGCCGATTCCTTGGCATCGCGCGAGTGCGGGGCGCTGTCGGTACCCAAAAAGAATTTGGGATTTCCGCTGGTGGCGGCTGCAACCAAGGCTTGGCGGTGTTGTTCGCGTTTAAGCAGCGGCAAACAGTAATGATGAGGGCGTAAACCGCCGTTAAACAGATGGTTACGGTTAAGTAATAAATGATGTGCGGTAATGGTTGCGGCGACCTGGGGCGGTGCTTGTTGCACAAATTCCACCGCCTCAAGCGTGGTTATATGCTCAAATATTACCCGTAAGCGCGGAAAATTTTCGATAACAGCTTGCAAATGCCGCTGAATAAACACGGCTTCACGATCAAATACATCAATTTCAGCATCAGTGACTTCTGCATGTACCAATAATGGCAGGTCGTGTAATTGCATGGCTTCAAGAACAGCCTCACAATGACCAATATCAGTAACCCCCGAAGCCGCATTGGTGGTGGCGCCGGCCGGATACCATTTGACCCCATAGATACCACTAGTTTCTGCGGCTTTTATGATTTCCGCGGCGCTGGTATTATCAGTAAGGTATAGCGTCATTAAAGGATTGAAGTCTAATCCCTTGGGTAGTGCCTGAAGTATGCGTTGCCGATAGGCCAGCGCCTGATCAGTGGTAGTGACGGGCGGGCTCAAATTTGGCATAATGATGGCCCGCGCAAAACGGCTGGCAGTATCAGCTACCACAGATAACAGCACATCATTATCGCGCAGGTGCAGATGCCAGTCATCCGGGCGAGTCAATGTGATTGTTTTCATAGTACCCCGTTACTGCGAATGCTGAAAAGGTGCGTTATAGGCCTTTCAGATGGTTTGTATTGGTTAAAAATCGAACATCTTTTCTTACACAGATTATAATACATTCTATAAAAAGATAAGCTAGGAATTATATGAAATTTAATAATGTCGTTATTCATTCATTGGCCGCGGTAGATGCCCCCATTAGAGTTACATCAGCAGAACTAGAAAAACAATTAGAGCCGGCTTTTAAGCGCCTTGGTATTCGCAATAACCTGCTAGAAAATGTCACAGGAATTGGTGCTCGAAGATTTTGGGAAGAAGGCACAATGCCCTCTGATGCAGCTACGCTTGCTGCCGAAAAAGTCATTGAAAAATCCGGTGTAAGCCGCGATAAAATTAACATTGTTATTAATACCTCAGTTTGCCGCGATTATCTCGAGCCCTCTACCGCGTGTATAGTTCATGGAAAGTTGGGTTTGTCCGACCATTGTATGAATTTTGATTTAGGAAATGCCTGCTTGGCATTTTTGAATGGAATGGATGTGGCAGCACGTATGTTGGAGCGTGGAGAAATTGATTATGCTCTGGTAGTTGATGGTGAGTCCAGTCGCCCAATTACACAGGCAACTATCAAACGCCTATTAGGCAAGGATGTCACCAAACAACAATTTCGCGCTGAATTTGCTTCGCTTACATTAGGGTCAGGCGGGGTTGCGATGATTTTGTCGCGCAAAGAAATTTCACCCGATGGGCATGCCTACCTCGGTAGTGTGTCGCGCGCGGCAACCCAATTTAGTGACCTATGTCACGGACAGATGGATTGTATGGTAACCAATACCAAAGTCTTGCTAACCGAAGGCTTGAAGCTTGCAGCCGCAACTTTTCAGGTGGCTAAAAACGCATTTAATTGGGTGCCCGCAGAATTAGACCAAATAGTGATCCACCAGGTCAGTAAAGTACATACCGAAGCCTTGGTGAAATTATTGGATCTGGATATAAATAAAGTTCACGCGATTTATCCTGAGCTGGGTAATATCGGCCCTGCTGCTGTGCCTATTGCGCTGGCTAAGGCAGAAGAGCTTGGTAAGCTGAAAAAAGGCGACCGGGTAGCCTTGTTAGGTATTGGTTCGGGACTGAATTGTTCGATGGCAGAGGTCGTCTGGTAACAGGCTTTTGCTGATGAGGCCTTCTACAAAATTGTACCCGTTTAGCAGTCATTATCTGCGGATTCGGGATGGTTTAAAGCTGCATTACCTTGATGAAGGTAGACAGGATGCACCGCCTGTACTCATGTTGCACGGTAATCCCACCTGGTCTTTTTATTATCGCAATTTGGTAATAGCACTGCGCGACCAGTTTCGTTGTATAGTCCCCGACCATATTGGCTGCGGACTTTCCGACAAGCCCGGTGACGATCAATATGATTACCGCCTGGCCAGCCGGATTGAAGATATAGCAACTTTGGTTGAACATTTAAACCTGCAGCAACCGCTCACATTAGTAGTCCACGACTGGGGTGGAATGATAGGTAATGCTTGGGCGGTTCAACATCCTGAGCTAATTGATAAATTAGTTATTATGAACACGGCGGCATTTCCGATACCGGAAGATAAGCGCATACCACCCGCTTTGAGTTTTGTTCGTGACCTGAAACTCGGGCAGTACCTAACCACCCGTTTTAATGCTTTTTCCGGGATTGCAGCCCGTGTTGGTTTCAAAAAACCCGTTAGCAAAGCCATTCGTGATGCCTACAAACTACCTTATGACACCCCGGCTAACCGCATCGCTACTGCGCGGTTTGTACAGGATATTCCCTTAAGTAGTAAAGACCCGGGCTTTGATATTTTAGAACAAACCGCAGAAAAGCTGCCTTTGCTAGCAGATAAACCCTGTTTGATTGCCTGGGGTGAAAAAGATTTCGTTTTTGATGCGCCATTTCTGAATAAATGGTTGCAGTACTTTCCACAGGCCGAAGTTCACCGTTTCCCCGATTGCGGTCATTATATTCTCGAAGACGGCGGGCCGGAACTGATTGAAATTATAAGTAAGTTCATCGGCAAGCCAACAGCTGATTCTGGTCTCAACAGTGTCGACTGACTGGAATACCGGTCAGTTTAAGAATATTGCTGGTGCTTTAAGCTGGCAGGCCGAGCAACAACCCCACAGTATTGCCATTCACTATCCTCAGGGTGGTTTGTTACAGCCGTATAAATATACCCATAAAACCTATAAAGAACTAAATGAACTGAGCAATGTTTATGCTCGTGGTTTGCTCGAATATGGACTAGAGCCGGGTACCAGAACAGCACTGATGCTGACCCCGGGGCTGGACTTTATCGCCATGTTTTTTGCCATGTTCAAGGCCGGTATTGTTCCGGTATTGGTAGACCCCGGCATTGGTATTAAACCCTTAAAGCGCTGTCTTGAGGAAGCCGCACCGAAAGCATTTATTGGAATTACCAAAGCTCAATTGGCACGCAAAATATTAGGCTGGGCGAAACCATCCTGCCGACAGTTTGTGACCGCAGGTCCTACCCTTGGCCTTGGTGGGATTAATCTAAAAACATTGCGCACACTGGGTAATCGCAGCTCCGGCGAGATTCTGCACTTGCCAGATGCAGAAGATATGGCCGCTATATTGTTTACCTCAGGCAGTACCGGCATACCCAAGGGCGTAGTGTATCGGCACCGGCACTTTAGTGCGCAGGTGGAAATGCTAAAACAGGCTTTTAATATCAAGCCCGGTGAAGTTGGATTACCCACTTTTCCACCGTTTGCATTATTTGACCCTGCATTAGGGATGACAACCGTTGTACCTCGAATGGACCCGACGCGCCCGGCGAAAGCCAACCCAAAAGTATTAGTTAGAACCATCGATGCGTTTCAGGTGAATAATATTTTCGGTTCTCCGGCATTGTTAAACACCCTCAGCCGTTATCTTGTAGATAATAACATCCAGTTAAAAAGTGTCCGCCGGGTTATTTCCGCCGGTGCCGCTGTACCCATTCGGGTGATACGGCGGATGGAAAAGGCACTCCCGGATGACGCTGAAATACATACCCCTTATGGGGCCACAGAATGTCTCCCGGTATGCAGTATTTCCGGAAAACAAATGACCCCGGAGATACAGGCACTATCGACTTCCGGTAATGGTATTTGTGTGGGCTTGCCGGTAGCCCCTAACCGGATAAAAATCATCGCCATTAGCGAACAAGCCTTCAGCACATTAGATGAAATTACAGAAATGGCAGCGGGAAAGCCGGGTGAAATAATTGTCTGTGGCCCCAGTTGCACAGACCAATACTGGAAGCGTGAACAGCAAACTGCATTGGCAAAAATTACTGATGCAGACGGCACGATATGGCATCGTATGGGTGATGCTGGCAGTCTCGATAGCACTGGTCGTTTATGGTACTACGGCAGAGTGACTCAGCGCCTCGAAACCACTCAAGAAGTATTATTTGCCGACCGCTGTGAAGCCGTGTTTAACCCACACCCGGAGCTATTGCGTTCCGCTTTAGTTGGCCTCGGCGAACGCGGTACCCAAACGCCAGTATTGTGCGTTGAACTCAAAGGCAAGCTGAACACAGCAGCAAAGGCTCAGGTATCCGCTGATTTATTGAAAATAGCGCAGGTAAATTCGTTGACACAAAGCATTCAAAAAATCCTCTTTCACCCGGGCTTCCCGGTTGATATTCGGCATAATTCTAAAATTAACCGCGAGCAACTGGCAGTCTGGGCGGCTAAGCAGTTAGGCGGTGAAGTATGAAAGTGTTAGTCACAGGCGGTGGCGGGTTTCTTGGTAGTGCAATTTGTCGACAGCTGTTGGAAATTGGCGTTAGCGTGATGGCTTACCAACGCAGGCCCGCCGATGATTTACGCGCAGCCGGTGCGGATGTGGTACAGGGTGATATTACTAATTTAAGTCAATTAATCGGAGCAGCCAAAGGTTGCGATGCTGTAATCCATACTGCCGGTAAAGCAGGTATCTGGGGCGACCCGGCTGAATACCACAAAATTAATGTGCTTGGCACCCAGAATGTTATTAAATTATGTCGCCAGCTTTCAATTTCAAACCTTGTACACACAAGCTCACCCAGCGTGGTTCACAGTGGTGGTGATATTGAAAATGGGGATGAATCCCTGCCGCTAGCAGAGCATTTCCTATCGGCCTATCCCGCGAGCAAAGCTGAGGCCGAAAAAATAGTACTGGCGGAAAATGGAAATGGCCTACAAACGGTAGCCCTAAGGCCGCATTTGATCTGGGGGCCTGATGACCCACATATCCTGCCCCGATTGATGAAAAAAGTCAGGGGTGGAAAGCTGTCATTGCCTGCACCTGAAAAAATCATTGATACCATTTTTGTCGAAAATGCCGCACAGGCGCATGTGATGGCATTGCAGGAATTACAAGGCCAGTCGAAAGGTCAATCTAGGTGTGCTGGCAAGCCTTATTTCATCACCAACAATGAACCCTTGCCACAGGGCGATATTATCCAAAGCTTGCTGGCTGCTGTTGGCATTAAAGCTGAAATTCGTGCGGTTCCAGCGAGCCTTGCAAGGGTAGTGGGGGCCGTTTGTGAACAGACCTGGCGGCTTTTATCTTTATCTGGAGAGCCGCCGCTTACCCGATTTTCAGTCGAACAGCTGAGCACCGCCCATTGGTTTGATACCAGCGCAGCAGCGCGGGATTTTGGCTACCAGCCTAAGATATCCATCGCGAATGGACTAATCAAACTCAAAGACTCAGCGTAACTGTCACCAATAGGCAGATGCTCTGATATAGATGCTTTTATTTTCTAATAAGCGGTATTAGCCGCTACATCGGTATTTTAGTTCTAGCGTTTTCCAATTAACAAATGAGCCTGCAACAGGTGGTATGATTGACTCAAGCATAAAAAATGCTTATGCCATTCACTATTGGTTATGTAAACCAGAACTGCTAGATATTAAACGAATTCAGGGGGTTTTTTTGTTTAGTGGAAAACGCTAGAACGGAAATAGAGATGTGGAAAGGTTGGGTTTTTTTACCAGCTCGTTGTGTAACTGAATATCTATTTGCTAAATTATAATGCTTTGAACAGGTTTGTAATATGAAAAATGAAAACTCTTTAGGTCTACTTGCCCTTGGTATATTTTTAGCTGCTGGAATCGCAATCAGCGGTTATTTTATTGGGCAAACAATGTATAACGCTAAGGTTGCGCTTAACACTGCTGAAGCAAAAGGTCTCGCAGAACGAAGAGTAAAGGCAGATCGAGCGAACTGGAAGCTCACATTTAGTGTTACTGGGAAAAGTCGCGATGAAATCTCTGCGCTATACGAAAAATCAGAAGAAAATCAACAAGTCATCATTGAATTGTTGAAAAAGAATGGATTTAAACAAGAAGAAATTGAAATAGGAATAATTGATTACAATTACAGGGAATATAGAGATGATAATCAAAAACTAGTAGATCAGGAACATCAGCTGATTGGCTCAATCAGCGTAGAAACAAACAAAGTTGACCTCGTATCTAAAGCAAGGGCTAATGTAAGTAAATTAATCGCCCAAGGAATTAATATTAGTAGTGGAGAGCCAGCATATCGCTTTACAAAATTGAATGATATTAAACCTGATATGTTGCGAGAAGCGACTACAAATTCCCGTATAGCGGCTAATGAATTTGCAGCAAGTGCAGGAGTAAGTGTTGGTGGTATAAGAAATGCCCGGCAAGGCAGCTTTTACATTCGTGATGCTGGTGAAGAATATGGTGATACGGGAAAGATAGAGAAAGATGTTCGTGTCGTAACAACTATCACTTTTTTTCTGGTAGATTAATCAGAGCCTCCTTAAGGAGACTCTGATTAATATACACCTCCTCAGGCTTTCAGCGATTTTCAAGATCAAGAAGGGTTATTGCAGAGTTGGTCACTCCATCTCAAAATAACCCACCGCCGAGCTTGGGAATCGCTGAAAGCCCCGTAGGGCTTGCCTTTAAGCATGCATCTGCGTTG
>QIKG01000179.1 GCA_003232965.1 Oceanospirillales bacterium | reverse complement strand
CATGTGAATAACACGCTCCGCCCCATCGTGGAGATACACTGAAACGATGGGTGAAGGTATAGTCCAGCCGCTGTCGAAAGACAGGGAATAATTTGTCCAGTCGCCTCCACCAATTGGTATTTCCCGGCTCACTGAGCCGGGATTTTCCATTGCCTGGATTCAGACAATGGCAATAAAACATGCCTAGTTGCATAGTTTTTTGGATGCCACCTCGATATAAACCTTAATTGGTGGTAGCTTGGCATTTTCTCGTCTGAAATTAATATCTTTTTCGTTTTTAACGGGCGAAAGAACAAACTCACTCCCTTCACAATGTCCTTGGGTTCCATATACCTGAACACCATTTTCGAAGAGAGACACCCGATCCTCCAAATAAGCTATATGCCCAGGGTGCACCCCTTCCCCTTTGATATGCTTCATTAATTCAAGCCCCTCCCTTTGCAATGCTCGATCGTGTGAAGCATGTTGCAGAATAAGCCAAGCACCTTGGCTCGCACCAGTACTAAACCGCTTGCTGTCTGGCCATCCATACTGCTTAATTATTTCTTTTAGGCGGTTTGAGTTAGCCTTATCAACCCTGAGTACCTCAGTAAAGTTATGGTCTTTTCGAGCAGCCTGATCTTTTTCGGCCATCGCAATAAGCTCACGATCCACAGAAGCCAGCTCGTTATGACCCTCAAGTGTATGACTGCAAATACTCTCGACCAGCGACAGCGTTATCAAAAACAATACGATTTTTTTCATTAATTAAAGTCTCTGGGGCCGGTGGTGTTATTCATTCTTATTACTATTGGCAAGTTCCAGAACACAGAAATAATGTGTTTTGGGCTCAAGATGCGCGTTTACTGAATTTATAGAGGTGCCCTTTAAACTAACTTAGTCTATTTTTTAGTTGATTAACGATTTTCCTTTGTTCGTGGATCACGCCAATGATAACGGGTTTTTCCAGGCTGTCTGTCAAGTAAAAAATATAGTGAAAACGGTATTTTGTTACTAACAACTGTGGGATAGTTTCTGAAAATCGGCGTTCAACCACTAAGTTTTTATCAATATCATTAAATTTTCTGCTTAACCCGCTTTTGTATTTTCGGAAAGCTGATTCGCCCCATGTTTTTAGTGTGTATTACGCTATTTCCCGGAGGTCTTTTTCAGCCTCTTTTGACAAAGCATAGGTTTGCATCAAAGATTTCCTCTTTGTACATCATCAAATATGTTTTCTACAGATTTATCTGAGAGTTGATTGTTGTGTGCAGCCTCAACTCTCGGGTTTAAAAACACCTCTAATTCATGCAAAACCGCTTGTTCAGCGGCATTGGGTAAGGCTCTTTCAAGAACATAGTTTTTGATGGATTGTCCTTGCAAGGCTGCTGAGACCTTCAACTGTTGATGTTGGTCTTTAGTAACTTCTATTGACAGGCGCATAACCGATGTCCTCTATTCTACTGGATGCCGTACCAATAACACCATTATGTCAAAATCATATAAATGTTGTTTTGTGTGTAACGGCATACTAAACGCATTAAATGCAAAATAGTGGGGATTTTTACCCCTGAATCTTCATTAAACTTCATTCTTTAAACCCCCCTTAGCCACCACAAGTTTCATGCTAAGTACTCAATAATATCCATACGCTGATGCGGAATACCGATAATCTCAAGCGACTGATTATTAACTATATAGAAAACCAGGTGCATCCCCTCTGGAAAACAAAAATAACCGTTTTTAATATCATCCCGTGGTGTGCCTAAAGTGGGATTCTCCACCAGCCAGTCAAACCGCTGAATTACCGCACTAAGGTAAATATCGGCTTGTTCAACACCCCACTGTTCACAGCTATAAAGCCAGATTGATTCAAGGTCAGCCTGGGCAAGTGCTCTGATAGTATATTTTGCTGTCATTTAATGTGCTTATCGTGTAACCCAGAAATGAACTCAGCACCATTAAAATCATTAACCAGAGGGCTATCCTCACCGGCTTGCAGTTTCTCCCGTAGAACCTGTAGTTTTATTTCGTCTTCTTCCAGTTTACGCAGGCCCGCACGGACTACTTCGCTCACCGATTGAAAACGCCCTGCATTGATTTTTTCAAGCACAAAGTCATCAAAATGCTCACCTAATGTCACCGATGTATTTCTTGCCATGGTTTTGGCCTCATCAACTGCCTGTATTAAATATTAATATAACATGTGTGAATGCCCAGTTGTATATTGCTTGGCTAGTGTGCCGCAGCTATTCCTATCGGTAAAGCTCAGGCTTTTCCTGTAGAAGAAACTCAGGGAGCAACTCAGGACAGGCACGAGTGGCACACTATAAGAGATATTAGCCAAATCAGTCACAATGAGTAAATTTACGCACATTTAGATCAGAAATATAGTCATGGCAAATAGGAATAGTTCTTTCGTATACCTGTGCTGCCTATGCTAGACCCTGCCTACCCCTATTACTTTATTGCGCACAATACTTTTGTGTATACTCAACAGATATACTATAATGTATATCCATTAACTACACATTGGAGTTATTCACTATGCCTAAATCCGCCGCCATCAATATGCGCGTTGAACCCAGTCAACATTCCCTACTTACTAAAGCAGCACAAGTGCTAAACAAAGATAGAAGTGTTTTTATTCTGGATGTTGCCTGCCGGGAAGCCGAAAATGTATTGCTGGACCAGCGTTTTTTTCAGCTAGATGAAAGTGCATTTTCAGCCTTCGACTCAGCCCTTGAAGCTACTCTACCTGACAATGCCAAATTAAAAGCCCTTCTGGCTAAGCCTTCACCATGGGAATAAGTACATACCCGACTGTCTTAAATGACAGTCATAGTGTGTCTGAATTTGACTGTGGCAATTATGCCCTTAATGACTGGCTCAAAAAGCGTGCCCTGAAAAACCAGAAGAGTGGTGCTAGCCGTACATTTGTCATCTGTCAGGAAAGTCAGGTGATTGGCTACTATGCACTCGCCAGTGGCAGTGTTGAGCGAATGGATTCCCCGAAGTCTATTGCCCGGAATATGCCGGAACCCATTCCAGTAATGGTATTGGGTCGGCTAGCTGTTGACACACACATGCAGGGGCAAAAATTAGGCTCAGCATTATTGAAGAATGCCCTACTGCGAACACTTTCAGTATCAGAAAATGTGGGTATTCGTGCGGTATTAGTACATGCCATTTCTGCAGATGCCAAGCGTTTTTATTTAAACTATGGTTTCCAGGTTTCACCTATTGACCCAATGACCCTAATGCTTCCTAATCGGCACATTGAAGGTCTTTTGTAACCCATAACGAATAAACGGGGTCAGACTAGAATGGCACTTACTTAAGCACATGATATTGAAGATAACTCAGGACAGGCACCCAAACCCAAAAAGTAACTCAAATGTAGTGGCGCTAGTAGCGTCGGTTTTTAATTCACTCGTACCGACTAGGTTGGCAACCCCGGTGATGCCGGTGAAATTGAGTAAACGGTAGGCATCGGCTGGGTTAATTAACATAAGTAATCGCAGGGACACATTCTCTGGAGCTGACTAGCTTATGATATTTTTTCCGTTACATAGTTCCTGATCGGGAATAATATGCTGTTATGTACCGCAATACCTATATTTATTACCGCACGGGAATGTTTATTGCGTTTTTGGGTTGAATCATGCTAATATTACCGAACGGGAACTAATTAAGGCATATGATGATACAAACCCCACACGATATAGGCACAACCATTCGCAAAACACGCAAAGCGCTTCGCATTACGCAGAAAGACCTGGCACTGGCCTCAGGCACAGGGCTGCGGTTTATTATTGACCTTGAGAAAGGCAAGCGGACCTGCCAGCTCGGCAAAGTGTTGACGGTGTTACAAACGCTGGGCATCAAGGTGCAACTCACTCTACCCTCTTTAAGTGAGGCGCAATAAGTGGCACGAAAACTTGATGTCTATTTGCTTAAACATTTTGCTGGGCAGTTAACTCAGAATGATAGTGGTGAGCTGGGGTTTTCCTATGCGGCTGAATGGTTAGATAATTCACGGGCAGTTCCCTTATCTCAATCCTTACCCTTGCAAACTGAGCCATTTTTAAACCCTGGTTGCCACGGGTTTTTTGGTGGTCTATTACCCGAAGAAGCTAAGCGCGAGCGGATTGCTAAAAACCTGGGTATCAGTAAAAAGAACGACTTTGCCATGCTGGCAGAAATTGGCGGCGAATGTGCTGGTGCTGTGACTTTCCTGCCTGAAGGGCAAGCATTAGCTACAGATGCACCAGACTACAAAGCTTTATCAGAAGAAGGCCTGGCAGAGGTATTAAGAGATTTATCTAAGCGACCCCTACTGGCCGGGGAGGAAGGCATTCGCCTTTCGCTGGCCGGAGCGCAAGATAAAATTACGGTTTACCGCTCGAAAGATGGTTTTTCGATACCGTTGAATGGTGCGCCAAGCACGCATATTTTAAAGCCTGCCATTGAGCGTTTTGAAGACACAGTTCTCAATGAAGCTGTTTGTATGAAGCTGGCAAAAGCGATTGGATTGCCTGTTGCGGATGTCGAAATACTGAATATTAAGGACATACCAGTGCTATCGGTTAAGCGTTATGACCGCTTAATTAATGAGGATGGTATTCAGCGCTTGCATCAAGAGGATTTTTGTCAGGCACTCGGTATTGTCTCAGAGATGAAATACCAAAATGAGGGTGGAGTTTCTCTTGAGCAGGCTTTTGCTTTGCTGCGTTCAGTATCAGCCGTTCCTGCACTGGATTTGCCGCATTTGCTTGATGCGGTGATCTTCAATTATCTGATTGGTAACAATGATGCGCACGGAAAGAACTTCTCGCTGCTCTATAGCGCAGAACAGATACGACTAGCCCCCTTCTATGATCTGTTATGTACAGCCTACTACCCGGAGCTAGCCACCAAAATGGCGATGAAAATTGGTGGCAAATATAAGCCAAATGATGTTTATGCGCAGCATTTTGAAAAGCTTGCTAAGGAGGCAGGACTATCAAGGCCCATAGTGCTGAAGCGAGTAATAACCGTTGCGGATAAAACCCTCTCGTGCCTGCATGAGGTAGAGACTATGATGCCTGACTCAACCAAGCTCATCACATTTATCCGTGAGCGGATAGAGGTGTTGAAAGCTTGTATTGTAGTGATCAAATAAGTTGGAGCCTGGGCATGACGGATACAATTGACCAGCTATTCAGATTTTTCTAAGCCTGTGCCGTATCGTGATCTGGGCGAATGCTTTTGTAGTTTTCTAATAGGCGACTGTCATTTATATCGTTAGATTGAACACTAACATTGTCGCGTAGCGCCCGATCTTTCCCGTAATTATACCCAAAGAAAACAACTATTAAAAGTGCTATCCAGAACCAATTCTTCATTTTGTATCTTTTATAAAATTTCATTTTTTATTGTTTCCATATCCAACCCCAACAATCACGGGACAGACAAATCATGCATCATATCTTATACCGAATCAGTCAAGATGAGTGATTTTACTCACCTTTCTGTTAAAAACCTTCAGCCTTCACTCATAAATAAATGAGAATGGCTCTTTCATGCGCCTACCCTGCTTACTCTTCCTCTGAGGCAATGCAAGAACAACGCAATCAGTTTATTGACCAATTCTTTCGATTCAAACCCGGGGAGGTGTAAAATACCCGGGGAATCGGAGCCAAATGTGCTATGTGTGAAACAAGTAATCTGTATACACATTTGAATACTCAGGACGATACAAAAGCCAGCTGCTATAGGTAAAGGCAATGACAATGACTAATACAAAGTACAAACTTAGTTCAATAGATAAAGCTCAAATTACCGCAGCAGCTCGTAGAGCACTAATGGCTGCAGACATACATTATCACGCATGGCCCATTGAGCAACAAGAGTGTTTTCGTGCAACAATGGATAGTGCTGCTCGCAAAAAAATTAGTTGTGTCTTGCTTGACAGCTTGTTAAGTATTCAATGCAGTGACAAAAATGTCGATGAGGTATGGGCTGATATCCCATTGCCAAAATTGAATATTCTTAACTGGGCTAGCTTGCTGACATCAGGGCTAGGGGAAGATCACATCTACATCAACGAATGGATGGCCGATGACAAAAGCCTGCTTGATTTTACTACCCTTTACGATTACGACCATGATGACCACCTGTTTCAGGAAGAGGCAAGACACAGGGATTTTTCAAACTATGAAGGTGCCGATTACTACGCCTACAGACATCCATCCTGGGTCAGGTTGCTGATCAATGATGATTTCTTTTACGCAACCTTTCTCTCACTTGCTACACACCTTACCGATGAGATTGAAGCGGCAGGTAACGATATTATTGAACAACTGATCCCCCACAAGTATGTTGACGGAAATGACAACGGCAAACCAGAGAAAGGTGGATTTCTTTGGGATATGCAGCTTGATGCCGGTGGACAGGAAGGTCAGCTTGAGGAGCTAAAAAGTTGTTGGTTTTCCTATCTCCAAGATCAATGGCTAACTCTCAGCAAAATCAGCACTGAAAATACCGCCGCAGTCTACACAGTAGATAAAGACTGGGATGATGATCCTCATCGTTTTTTTATTTTTAACAATGAATCATCTCTGAAGAAAATTCGGTGGCGACATTTTTTGTCTGATTGCAAACCGTTAATGAGCAACTACGCAATTGTAGCTAAGCAAATTGAGCACGAAATTAATAATGCAAAGGTTTTCTTAACCGAAACCCATAAGGATATTCTGGCTAACTTTGACCCTAATGTTATTAAAATGCGCAAAAAGAGAAAGATCATAATGACAGCCGGTGCGTTGGA
>QIKG01000163.1 GCA_003232965.1 Oceanospirillales bacterium | reverse complement strand
GCACGCATCAGCATACAATTATTGATCAAAATTGGTTTATCGCTAAGCTGGGTTTTCTGTTCAATTGTAAGCAAGCCTCGCCCGAGTCGTTGCTCTGACTGATCAATACCAACAACCAGTGTCTGTGGGAATTGTTTTGCAAGCTGCAGAGTTCCCTGCCCTGTACCGCAACCTGCATCGAGAATAAAGCCATCAAACCCAGCCGCTTCGCGGAGTCTATTAAAACCCTCAAAAGCCAATTTGGTATGGGCACGAATAGGCTGCTTCCATTCATTTTGAGAATGTTTTAAGATAACTTTTCTCAAGTCAGGGTGAATCCCTGACTGCGAGCTGATGACCTCTTTTGACTTCATTTTCTAATGATACAGGATGGATTTAAGATCTGGTCACCGGATAACCTATAATTAAGCCATAAAAACAACCGAAGAGAATACTGTGTTTAGCAATACACCACCCGGAAGTAAAATTTTCAAATATGATAAGCCCTTTGCATTTCATCGGGGCGGCAGCTTGCCATCGCTGCAATTAGCCTACGAACGATTTGGTAAGGCGAATGCTGATAATAGCAATATTGTCCTGTTGTTCACCGGCTTATCACCCACCGCACATGCAACTGCCAGTACTGCAGACCCTAGCCCGGGCTGGTGGGAGCAGGTAATCGGTGTTGGGCGTGCCATTGACACCAATCATTGGAATGTTATTTGTATAAATTCATTGGGAAGTTGTAAAGGGTCAACCGGTCCAGCGAGCATTAACCCTGCCACTGGCAAAGCTTGGCGACTGGATTTCCCGGAGCTGGCCATAGAAGATATTGCAAGTTCAGCTAACTTGTTACTAGAACACCTGGGGATCGATAAGGTAGCAGCTGTAGTAGGCCCGTCAATGGGCGGCATGACTGCCCTAGCCTGGCTAAAACAAAACCCTGGGCGTTGCCAGCACTTCCTAGCCATATCCACCGCTGCGGCAGCTGAGCCCTACGCCATTGCCATTCGCTCAATGCAGCGGGAAATTATCTGCAAGGACCCCAATTGGCAAACTGGAAACTATACAGAAGAATGCTGGCCACAGGAAGGTATGCGCCTAGCACGCAAAATTGGTATGGTGTCTTACCGCTCTGCAGAAGAATGGCGCTCTCGCTTCGGACGAGATGATCAAGTGCGTTTCCCACAAACCACCTGGGGCATGAACTATGCAATTGAGTCCTACCTGCAAGCCGCTGCCGATCGCTTTGTTGGCCAATTCGATCCTGCCAGTTACATCTATCTTTCAAGAGCAATGGACTGGTTTGATGTCACCCGAGACCCCAGTAAGCTCTGCCACTCAATTGAAGTACCTGGACATCAACGAATCGCTGAAAAGCTGTGCGAAGTAAAACTGACCTCAGCCTGTATTATCGGTGTCAATAGTGACCTGCTGTTTCCTTTGCACCAGCAAAAAGAACTGGCCGATGGTCTGGATACCTGTGCTACCCGGGTTGAATTCCATCAACCCAATTCACTCCAGGGCCATGACTCTTTTCTGGTAGATTTCGAGCGTTTTAATCCGATAATCAGGCAATACTTTCGCAATCTCGATTAAGAGGTTCACCCCGTAGCCTAAAGTCGTTATACTTAGCGCCCTAATCTGCTGCCGGGGTGGCGGAACTGGTAGACGCGCTGGATTCAAAATCCAGTTCTGGTAACAGAGTGGGGGTTCGATTCCCCCCCCCGGCACCACTACGAGAGGAAGAATAGGGGACAGACCCCAATTAAATGGTATTTAATTGGGGTCTGTCCCCTATTCTTTACCAACTATGAACAGAAAATCTAGCTATACAAAACAAGATATGCTCGACTGCGGCGAAGGATTGTTGTTTGGGCCTGATATTGCAAAATCACCGCGCGGCAATATGCTGATGGTTGATCGGGTGACTGAAATTTCAGCTGACGGCGGTGAACATGGGAAAGGCAAAATCGTGGCTGAATTTGATATTCACCCCGAGCTCTGGTTTTTTGATGTGCATTTTAAGGATGATCCGGTAATGCCCGGTTGTCTCGGCCTTGATGCTCTGTGGCAACTAGTGGGCTTTTTTCTTGGCTGGAAAGGCAATCAAGGCAAGGGTCGTGCATTGGGTGCTGGTGAGGTTAAGTTTTTTGGGCAGATATTGCCTACCGCCAAAACTGTGCGTTATGAAATTGAACTCAGCCGCTTGATCGAACGCCGTCTGATTATGGCGATTGCCGATGGTAAGGTTTTTGTTGATGATCGTGAGATTTACACTGCTAAAGATTTGAAAGTTGGGATGTTTGCTTCTACTGATAACTTCTAAACCTGACCTTATCAACAATCAAACCCCTGTTATAAAAATTTTGCTCTGGCAAAGACGCAGGGATCGCTAAGGAAAAATTCTATCTGCAGGTATCTTTACACCGTAGCAAAAGTAAAAACCTTGATGATTGATGTATAGTTGGGGCTCACAAACGAGAACAATCGCAATGAAAAAACTTTTCCTGATTTTCCTTAGCTGCCTGCTTCTCAGTGTCTCTGCCAATAGCTATTCCTGGGGTCGGGATGGTCATGCGATTGTCGGTAAAATTGCGATCGAGCGTATTCCACCAAAAACGCGTGATTGGTTGGCGGAAATATTGGGTGATACCAGCAATCAAACATTGCATTTTTCTTGTAACTGGCCGGATATCGTGCGTGAACAGGCCCAATATGACCCTACCCGACCGTTCCATTATGTAAATTTACCTCGGGGAGTTCGACACTACAGCGCCGAGCGAGATTGCGCAGATGGGCGCTGTGTGACCGAGAAAATCAAATACTTTGCAGCCCGACTCCAGCAATCAGAGCTGCCCAAGGTCGAACGCATAAAAGCATTTAACTGGTTATGTCACCTAGTTGGAGACTTGCATCAGCCACTGCATGCTGGGTTTAAAGATGATCGGGGCGGCAATGATGTAAAAGTTAATTTTCATGGTGCATCAATTCGTCTGCACCAGTTATGGGATACCGGCGTCATTCGGCATCGATACAGCAGTTGGCTTGCACTTGCTCATCAGCTACAAGCCGGGGCACCACCTAATCAGGCGATGGAGTTACCCTGGAAGCTTTCATCAGTGGAAGCTTGGACCAACGAATCACATCAGCTTGTACTGGGCGATAAAATATATCCACCGAAAGGTCGCGCAAAAGTTAGTAGCGCATTTGAGCAGCAGGCAGACCTGCTGATTAAACGAAGGTTAAGTACAGCTGGTTTGAGGCTTGCAGCTATTTTGACCGCTGTGCATACAGGTCAGGTGGAAATACCACAAAGACCCTAAGCATCCCGGAGCATGCGTAAGTATTCCTGAACACTTCAGGCACCCATCTTATAGGTCGCGTACAACGCGGAACCCTACCCGAGAGAAACGCGAAGTTGCGCCTGCCGAAATACGCGAAGCGGAACGCGCCTGTTCCGGAGCAGAGCTCCAAGATGCCCCACGCAATACGCGACGATTACAACCGGGATTAACCCAGGCCGAGCCATCTGCAGGTGCCTGTACATAAGTGGAGTGCCAACAGTCTTCTACCCACTCACTGACATTGCCACCCATATCATAAAGCCCGAACGCATTGGGTATATAACTGGCCACTGGTGCTGGTCCCCAGTGTCCGTCTTTGTAGCGTTTAAAACCATCGGTCCAATGCCTACCAGAAGCCGACCTATCGCGCACACCGGTAACATTGGAAACAACGTCTTCCGGCGCGCCCTCGCCCCACCAATAATCAGTCAAGCTACCCGCGCGCAGGCTGTATTCAAACTCTGCTTCGGAAGGTAGGCGGTAAGTCCTGTTGGTGTTTTCAGTCAACCACGCAGTGTAAGCGGAGGCATCATCCCAGGAAACATGAATAACCGGTAATTTTAAGTCCGCTTCTTCACCATAAAAATCATGCCGCCAATTCACTTTTTCTTTCTCTGATATGGTGCCATTGCCTTCATCATAAACCCGAGATTTTCCGAGTCGCTCTGCATCAGTAAAAAATCGGGTGTCATTTACAAAAAGCATAAACTCACCCACGGTTATTTCGTGCTGAGCCATCGCAAAGCCGCGCGCAATGGTAACTAAGTGAACGGGTCTTTCGCTATTGGTAGAGCCTTTCACTGAAGGGTCTGACCCCATAAGGAAATTCCCGGCCGGTATAACAACCATAATGGGTGTTTGTCCGGATAATGCGCCGGTGAATGAATCTTGTATTTGCTGACCCGGGGAAAAGCTGCCATAAACACGCGCATCGGCCAAGCTCTGACGCAAGCGAGCCATCTCATCAGGGTTAGCGCCAAGTGCGACCAACTCGGCTATTTGTGTGTCCGCTACTGCGAAGTTACCAGCATCAATGCTAGCAACGAGATTTCTTTGCTTGTCTGCAATAGCAGTCGCTAACATAGCATCGATGTCAATGCGGGCTTGGTTCAATTGTGCTGTACTTAAAGGGATTACACTTGCCTGCTCTAGGAGTTCAAGCGCTTGTTCGTAATTTCCGGCTGCAGCGCTTGTCTCGGTAGTTGCAATCACTGCAAGCAATAAGGAATTCATGCCTGCTATTGCGACTTGATCCTCGGGATCAGCACTCAATATCGCGTCATAGCGGCTAAAAGCGTTATTATCTTCCGGTTCGAAATACTGCCCTACGCTAATATTTTCTACCGCTGCAGTGACCGTATCATTTTGCCTGTCCTTTATTATAATTGCCGCCACCAGTGCGGCCAGACCCGCTTGTGTACTGTCAACTGTACGGACTGCTGACTCCAATCGCCATGCCGTGGGCAATTGATTTTCAGCCACGGCTGCATGTGCCTGTGTGATCACATCTGCAAGGATAGTATTACGAATAACCAATGCTTCTGCATCACTAGGGTCCAATGCTAAGCGAACCAGCACATCTTGTAATTCTGCATCTTGCTCAGCATCAGGTAAGGTTACATCCGGGGGCACAATAGCTGGGGCCAGCATAATCGGCGCGCTCATATCCAGGCTAAATTCATCACTGGTATCGATACCTAGGCGATTAATTGAACGTCGGGTTTCTGCAGGTACTGGCGTCGTTACTTCCTCAACTAGAATATCAGTAGCTGATTCATCAATAACCGCTTCTGCGCCTTCAATTGCTGGCGTCTCATCTAAGTTTATCTCTTCGACAATAGCCTCAAGACTATCATTAGTTACTGCTTCATCGATGCTTGCTACATCAGTGATCAATTCCTCAGCGGCTGTTTCATCAGTACCTATTTCATCAGCTACGGCCTCTACAGCCTGCTCAATTACAGCCTCCTCGGGGGTGGTTTCAACGATAGCATCGTTGAGTTCAGCGGGCGGTTCTGTTTCTTCCTGCGCCCAAAGCGTAGAACTGACTAACAGCCCAAGTGAAAGTTGGCAGATTAATAATCTAATTGAGCCCTTGAAAAATGATGGCATTAGCACTTCCCTGTTTGCAATTGTCCAAATAACCAGAGCCCAGTCTATGCTGAGTCTCTGAAAACCATAACTTGTGTCACAATACCGCAGAAATCGGCTGACGACAAGGGCTCTGAAACCCTATAAAATGCGGTCATAATAATACGAAATGGCAAATAAAGCAGGCATGACTCAAAGCATATTGATAGCAACGGCGGAAAAAGCTGCGAAAAATCCAATAATCATCAATTCAAACAAGGGCTTATTCAACGCCGGAAAGCTCTGGGCTGAAGAAAATATTCTTGCGGTCGATACCGAATTTATTCGCGAAAGAACCTATTACGCGATTCTCGGCTTGGTTCAGGTCAGCGATGGTGAAACCGTCTGGTTAGTCGACCCATTGGACATTACGGATTTCCAGCCTTTAGTGGAAATGTTGAGCAATCCGGATATTCTAAAACTCTTGCATGCTCCATCAGAGGATCTGGAAGTATTACAAAAATCTATCGGTTGCATGCCTGAACCCATGTTTGATATGCAACTTGCAGCCGCCTATCTCGGGCAAGCACTACAAATCAGTTATCAAAAACTATTGGAGTGGCAACTTGGAGTACTAATCGACAAAGGTGAGTCACGCTCAAACTGGTTACAACGACCCTTGAGCGCCTCGCAACTTCATTATGCTGCTCTTGATGTCAGTTATTTACCAATGATTTATACCCAAGTAACTACGAAACTGGAAAAACTGGGGCGGCAGGCCTGGGTCACTGAAGACAGCCAACTGCAACTCAGCAAAGCTCGCACGAGTATAGATTTCGATCAATTGTATCTGCGCTTTAGAAACGCCTGGAGACTGAAACCGGATCCACAAAAAATTCTGCAGGCACTCTGTCATTGGCGCGAATTAGAAGCCGAAAAACGCAATTTACCGCGGACTTTTATTCTTCGCGACAACGACCTAATGGCAATTGCGCAAAATATGCCAGCTACTGCGGAAAGCTTAAAGGAGTGCACGCAGGCACACCCTAGGGCCTTGCAAAGACACAGCAGAAACATCCTTGAACTGGTAGCCAAAATTCGATCTGAAAATAGTGATACGCTCGGCACGCCACAGCCACCACTACCCTTAAATGCAGCGGAAAAAGATATTCTGCTAAAGGCCCGGGCTGATCTGTCAGTATTGGCTGCCCAACTGGGTATTGAAACCACCATACTAGCCAGCAAAAAAGAACTGGAATATTTAATCCTAAACCGCCCAATGAATCAATTACCTGCGCGTTTTCAAGGCTGGCGAAACGAATTAATCAGTGGGATTATTTCAAACATCAATCAACTACCACGGACGACCTAAACCATGCCAATGCTACCCGCAATTCTGATTGTACTACTGTTGCTTTCCCCCCAGGCTCTGATGGCAGCTGAAGCGCTACCTGAAGCAGAAATTTACCTGCTTGATATTAGTA
>QIKG01000048.1 GCA_003232965.1 Oceanospirillales bacterium | reverse complement strand
CCTAAGTTACTTACTGCACTACTGAATGACTTGTTCGGCATCCAGTCCCGCGCCGGTTGCTCCTGTGCCGGCCCCTACGGACACACTCTATTGGGAATCGACCTGAAAGAATCTGAAAAACACCGCCACTGGGTACGCGAAGGTTTTGGCGGCATAAAGCCCGGCTGGTGTCGAGTAGGCTTCCACTACACAATGGATAATGCGGAAACCGATTATATTATTGAAGCAGTAGAATTCCTCGCCGATCATGGCTATCGCTTCCTCAGTCTTTATGATTTTGATTTATGTTCCGGCGCTTGGGAGCATAAAAAACAAGTAGCCTTAAGTGACTGTCTTAGTGTTGCTTGTGCTCTAGATGTTTCACAGGTAGAGCCTTTTGCCCTGCCTGCCGCTACCCGAGTTGAATACTACCGGCAAAATCTTAACACTGCGCACACATTGGTCGAAGAACTGGCACAACAGCAAGGCGATAACTGTTGCCAGAATCAGCTTGAGGGTGAGTTGGCAGAATTGCAGTTTTTCGATTACTAAGCTGTGCCCGGCAAGCTGGAATTTGATGTAGTTATTATCGGCGCCGGTGCTGCTGGCCTAATGTGTGCTATTGAAGCAGGAAAACGCGGGCGTCGCACCCTGCTTATCGATCATGCCAATAAAATCGGCAAAAAAATCCTCATGTCAGGCGGTGGCCGCTGTAACTTTACCAATCTGGATGTCAGCGCACAAAATTATTTGTCCACCAATCCGCATTTCTGCAAATCTGCACTAGCGCGATACACCCCTTTTCATTTCCTTGAACTTATTGATAAACACAATATCCCCTATCATGAAAAAACCGCTAGCATTGCCGTAGGTCAGCTGTTTTGCCTACGCAAGTCAGCTGATATATTGGACCTGTTAAAGACAGAATGTATTGATGCCCGCGTTGCAATTAAAACCCACAGTCACTGCAGTGAAGTCAGCCAAAATAGTGGTGGTGGATTTAGTCTATCCCTTGGAAACAAAACAGAGCAACAGCGTATCCATACCCAAAGTTTGGTCATAGCCAGTGGTGGCTTATCGATTCCGCGCATGGGTGCCAGTGGTTTTGGTTATCAATTAGCGGCTCAGTTCAGTATTCCCGTGCTTGCCACCCGTCCCGGACTGGTTGGCCTACACCTGAATGAATCCCTACAGGGCAGCCTGGCTTCTCTCGCCGGCCTAGCGCTAGATGTTTCAGTAGACTGTGGGGGAGTGACATTTAACGAAGCCATGCTCTTCACCCACAAAGGCATCAGCGGCCCGGCAATCTTGCAAATTTCGAGTTATTGGCAACCGGGTGAAATGCTTGAAATTGATCTTTTACCAGCCCATAACCTAGAACAACTTTGGCTAGCATGGCAAGCAGATAATTCCCTGCTTGCAACCCACCTCAGCAGAATATTACCGCGGCGACTGGTAGAGTTATGGCTACAAGAATTTGATAACCTCCCGACCCGACAGTATTCATTCCAGCAACGGGAAGCCATTATTAGAAAACTTCATCATTGGCAACCGAAAGTGTCAAACACTGATGGTTATAAAACCGCAGAAGTCACCCTTGGTGGTATAGATACCAATGCCGTTTCATCGCAGACCTTTGAAGCCAACAATGTAAATGGCCTCTACTTTATCGGTGAAGTGCTTGATGTAACTGGCTGGCTCGGCGGTTATAACTTCCAATGGGCCTGGGCCTCTGGTTGGTGCTGTGGGCAGGTAGTTTAAGCGTTTTGTTGAAGTATTAATAACGCGCTAATTATCACACAAAATGCCGGTTATAAATCAACTTGTTATTATGCAGCAATACCTTAGTAGGAGATTACTTTGCTATCGAGCAAAGTACAGTTATTGAAGTTAGCGAACCGTTGTAGCTGCTTGTTTAATTCCGGGAAAAACTGATCTCGGTCGAGCATTACATCCTCTAGGTTCAGGCTTAAAACCTCTAAACGCTGCTCTGCCCGATGCGCCTTGCAATCTATTCGAGCAACGAACTTATCGGCATAAAGGATAGGCAGGGAAAAGTAGCCGAATACACGCTTAGCTGCCGGCACATAACATTCCATCCGGTAGTCAAAGCCAAACAATGTACTCAAACGCTCACGGTGGATCAGAACATTATCAAATGGTGATAAAATTTTCACTGCAGCATTTGTTACCGATACTTGTTCCAGTGCCTTACTGTCTACATATAGGCTTGCAGCATCGGCGATATCGAACGCTGTTACCACTCCAGCATCAATACGCTCATCGAGAACTTCGCGCATTGTGTCGCGCATGGGCTTGCCTGTCTTCAGGTGCAATAGTTGCTTCCAGGTAAATACACCATGCGCCTTGAGTGTTGTGTCGAATAAATAAACGGCATAATCGCGCAGCGTGGGCAGGCTAAGATCAATATCTTCTGGCAAACAGCGTTCGGCAATGTCATAGACCTTTTCCATGCCATTGCGTCCACAAACCATCAGGTCGCCCTGCATGAATAACTTATCGAGCGCACGGCGGCTCGGCCCCCAACTCCACCATGAACCCTTTAGTTTGTCGCGCATATCAAAATCTCGCAACCGTAACGGCCCTTCCCCGCGTACACGGGCTAGAAGTTCAGCCATTAGATGCTGCTCAACATTGGTGTGATAGCGGCTTTCACCATTGCGCACAGCCATCATGTTCGGTAACGCATAACGATAGTCGCGCATGGGTAGATACGATGCGGCATGGTACCAATATTCAAAAACCTGCTGCTCGCTGATTAGTTGATTCAAGTGGTGTAGGTCATAATCCGCCACCCTACTCCACAATACATGGTGATGCGCGCGTTCTACCACCGATAGCGTATCGATTTGCACATAGCCAAGGTGCTCGATAGCATTGAGAGTTGCAGGCAAGCCTACGCCAAACTGTTCCTGTGTGCTCAGCCCTTGTTTAGACAGTGCCAGTTGTCTCAATTGTGAAATCATCAGCTAATTAGGTGGTTCTTACACTTAAATGCGACCATGACTTGTAAGTACCAAACCCATATAACAATCCGATACTTAATGAAATACTAGAGCTTATAAACCAAAACATTAAACTATTTTCGGGAAACATCGGCATTATTCCTATAAATGCGATCCCGCGTAAAATATAAATTGCAGAAATAACTATTAAGCCCAGCCGAAGCAAGGGCAACCGTTTTATCACCCGCGCACCGGAAAGCGCATATAGAGACCAGATAGAGAGCAAAGCTACAATAACTAAGGTAACAACCGTTGGATACCAATGACCAGCCTCAGCCATTTTGGCCATGGCCTCACCGGCGCCAAAAAAACGATACCAGTCGGCACCGAAAACAATACAGCCGAGGTGAGCAATAGCGACTAACGCACTACAAGTAGCTGCAATGATAAGAAAATTATTATTGTTTGGATTCACATTTTTTCCTTTAATGAGTAATAATTATAAGCAGATCGTCTGCTATGCCCTCAAATCATGGGCTTGATTGGTTAAGCATGTGTCTTTTTAAAATTGAATTTCCATCAAATCAGGATGTAAAAACTCATAATTTAGAGTTCGCTTCACTTTTTGGTTACTGATTATTTTAAAAGACTTTACGCCTGAATTTTCGAAATCTGGGGTAGGCGCACCGATTTTCTTTGCCGCTTGGGTATAGAATTCCCTTTTTGTAGGATGAGAATCAGCGCAACAATTAAAGACCTCGCCCCAGATATCTTGTGCAATAACTTGACTGATGATCTGAATGCAGTCATCACGATGAATCAGGTTTACATAAGCCTCCGGATTCGCGACAAACTTACCTTTATCAAAAAATCTGCCGGGGTTTCGCTTGTAACCAATTAAGCCACCAAACCTCACTATTGTGGTCTTGAAACTCGTGTTTTTTCTAAAAAGATTTTCAATCTTTAATAGTGGGCTCGGGGACAGTTCTTCATCATCTGCTTCGTAGTGCGTTTTGTTTGCATTTTTGTAAACAGAAGTAGAGCTAACCAATAATACTTTTTCTATTGCAGAGTTTGCTATTTCACTAACCAGAATGCTAAAACCTTCGACATTTTTGGATGGTATATTAATGATTAATATTTTGCTTCGAAGGAAATCGTGAAGATTATTTGGCAAGCATCCAACATTTAGAATGAAAGGTTCAATTTTTGAACATGCCAATTCTGGAAAACGGTTTTTAGATGTAGTTGAAGCTTTGACATGAGCGCCCATAGAAACAAAATGCTCCGCTATTGGTAAACCAAGCCAACCGCTTCCCAGAACGCTTATATTGTTAATAGTCACAGTTGTTTATTAATTATAAAAGCATCAGTTTTATGCTTGCGGCAAGCTTTGACGAGCTTAACAATTATTCAGCCGGTATAAAAGCAACAATGCGCAAAGGAGCGCCGCTACCGCCTTTGATTTTCATCGGTAGTGCAACAACCATAAATCCTTTAGATGGTAATTTATCAAGATTGGCAACATTTTCGAAACCCGGAATATTTTTTTCAAACAATATTTGATGCGTTTCAAATAGCGTAGAACCGCCAAAATCGATGCTTGGACTGTCTAAACCAACGGCTTTAATGCTTCGCTTAGCACTTAGAAATTTTGCTGCATCAGGATGAATACCGGGAAACTTGAGTTTTTTTATAGCCTCGGGTCCGCGTTCATCAGTCCCCATGTATTTTTCTCTATTTGGCCATAATTTACTTGAACCAGTATCGATAAGTAATATGCTGTTTTTTTCAATAACACCGTGTTTACTTTCCCAATCGATAATATCCTGTACTGACAACTGATAATTGCGGTTCTTTTTGACTTTTTCTGTAATTCGAATAAGCACACCTGCGCCAATGAATTGCTCAATCGGCATTTGATCTACTGTTTTACGGCCCTCAGAAAAGTGAATCGGTGCATCAACATGTGTTCCCCCATGTTCTGCAGCACTAAAATTATATGCCGTGTAATAGAACCCGGCATCGGTATGACCTTCAAAAACGGTGGTCTTCTTATAGGATTCTGCCGTGGGCCAGTATATCGTTTCCTCTGAAAACTCATGTGTCAAATCGATCCAACGACCCTTAAAAACATTATCTGCCATCACAGGAAAAGAAATAGATGCTATTAATACAAGTAAAAACAATTTTTTCATGAGGGTTTCCTAAGCTTAATTGCGCTAAATTTATAATATGTTTTTTGTGATTTAAAGTTTAAATTTATTGATACCCAAATTTAATGGTCTTTTTAGTGTTATTTTAGGTGTCATTGGGCTCTTTATATACATGATCGGTAGTCACAGCGCCTTTAGGAAATATTTTCCTAATACCCTGGCGCAATACTGTATCTGCCTGTAATACCAGGTCTCTAATTTTTTGTTCTGGTCGGCCTCTAAACGAAGTCACATGGAACTTATCATCTGTTCTGAGTGCTATATCAGAAAAATAATAATTTGAAACACATGTCCTTTTAGAATCCGCCACTATTGGACTAACCGAATGCCATGAAGTCCCATGGGTTGTCATAATTGCGAGCCGGTTAAACAAGCTTTCAATCGTTATCTGTTTTTCTTTAAAACCATTGGGCCATATCTCCAAATTACCACCATTTTTAGCCTCCCAACCGGGGGAAACATAATACAAAAGATTTAACACCCGCCATTGTTTTCTATCTTTTTCGTGAGAATTATCTATATGAGGATTCAAAAACTGGCCTTTCTGCATAAGGGATAAGCCTCCAGCATATAGATTTTTATCTGGATAAAGCGAGTCTATACTGCATATATTTTTTATCAGATCAACAATCCTAGAATCTTGAAATGCAAATATTACCGCTTCCAGAATCGGGGCGTATTGATCCATTTGAACTGCAATATATTTATCTTCGCGTAAACTTTTGTTCAATACCATCAAACCCGCATCTGGAAAGGCTTGGTATATCTCCATAGCAACTGAGTCTGGCAGTAGATTGTCAATGACTAGATATCCAATTTGATCTTTAGTGTTTTCATATTGATTTTTTAGCGAAGACTCTTCGTCTTTTATTCTATTAAAAATCAGATCAGCTAAAGCAGTTTGATTCATCCGTATTTCCTTTGATAAAATACCTTGTTCGTATAACTATTTGCGCTCGGTAGTAGCGGTTACCTTGTTTAATAATATCGTATATTCAAACAGAACCAGCCTATTTATCATTTTGTTAAACACTCCGTACTGACATAGGGTGGTCACTATTCAGTTCCAAAAGATCCCAAAGATTCCCATATAAATCCTCAAACACAGCCACCATCCCATAGCTTTGTTGTTTTGGCTCTCTTAGGAACTTTATACCTTTCGCTTCCATTGCATGGTAGTCACGCCAAAAGTCATCTGTATTAAGAAAGAGAAATACCCGACCACCCGACTGATTACCAATAAATGACGCCTGCTCGGATTTTGATGCCCTGGCTAAAAGCAAAGTAACTCCGTTTGAACCAGGTGGAGAAACTACCACCCACCGTTTGTCTTGTTCTGGCTGGTAGCTGTCCTCAATCAATTCGAAATTTAGCTTCTCTACATAGAACCCTATAGCTTCATCATAGTCTTTAACTAACAATGCTATATGTATGATTGATTGTTTCATTCATCCCCTTGTTCAGTTTAATTGAATTATCCCTTAACTGGGTTGTACAATCTATTAGACCACATCAGTATACCTTGGTCAGGCTCCAGTTTTTTTGGAATTCTGCTACAGAACAGTTCGACTTCAATAGTCGGGATACGGCGGAATACGGTATCGGAATACGGGACAGACACCTTATGATGCTCTAGTGGAGCACATTATTTTGTAAACAGTAAGCGTTGCATAATCGCTCTGATAAACACCCGAAGCCTGTTCCGGAAGCGTAACCCAAACAGCGGTCATCATTATTGAGTTCATTTCTGAGCTGTCAAAATCAATACCCCCGTTTTGGTTGGTGTTAACTTCAAGATTATCTGACCCCGGCGAAACGACGGTTACTTCATGGCCGGCTAAAGGCTTGCCATTTAGCAGTAAGATGAAATGATTTGCTGCCTCTTTTGATGCGACAAATTCCAACTCTTGACCAACTGCCTCGTAAGCAATTTGCTTGCCGGCATCGCAGGTTTCAACACAAAAGAACGTTTTGGTATGTTTGTTGTAACTGCGGTTAAGTGCCGGAGTTCCTTCTTGAGCGAGAAAAGCAGCTTTAACTTCGTCATTAACCCCTATGGAATCAAGATAATAGTCGGCCTCTTCGGGTTTAATTTCTCCAAACCTACGCTTGGAACTCATTGCAGCCATTGCAAAACCGGCATAATCGGCAGTAAAGCTAGCGTTCATGTGTGTTTCACTTTCTGTAAATGTCAGATTCTCTATTTTCTGCCCATTTAGCATTACCTGGATAAACGGAATCCGATCCAGACTTGGCCCGCCTTCCCTATTGGGGTAGGCAAGCGCACTGGTTATAACCAGGTTAACTTGCTCACCAACCGCAGAATTGAATTTCTCCGGCACCAAGAATGTCTGGTGCGCTACTGCCGGTGCTACCAACAAAGTGAAAGATAGGGCTGTGGTGATTATGGTTTTCTGTAATAAATTCATTTTGTTCTCCGAACAAATCAGGATTGATTAGGAATGCTAATATTAACTCAAAATCTAAATTAAACAGCATTTTGAGTATAATTTTTTGTGAAATATCAACTTATCTAAAAACCGACGCCCTATTGTTTCAAAGGCCCCAGCGGATAGGCACATCACTCATGTGATTTAACCCATAAGGTTGGTTATATTAAATTTTCACATGTAGTTAATTACTCAATGATTTCAGGTAGTTTTTCCATGGCAACAATAGCAAGTGTTGCTAGAGGACCCAAAAAAACCGAAAGAAAAAACCAATTTAAACCACTTCTACCTTTGCCCTGGGCAATACCAGCATTAATCAAGGCCAATGTGCCCCAGCCTACAAAGAATTGGTTACTTACTAAAAATGTATCGATATTCACTAAATGTACGACTCCTTTGCTTTATGTTCAGCCATATAGTGCCAGAAACAACCGTCGTTTTGTAGCGATGGACAGTATTAAAGAGCAGGCTGAGCCTGTCCTTATTATTATACTTATTATTATAAAGACCTGAATTTGCCGTTAATATCTAAAAAATACTCCGGGTAGGCTCACATAACGACAATTGGGGCTACACACCGAGAAGTTTCCCCAGATCTCCGTAAAGAGCGATCAAGCCAAGAATCACAGAAAGCATGCCAATTACTCTTACTACTTTTACCCAACTTGCGGATATATTGGCTGATTGGTATGGCCCCTTGTTAAAGGACCTCGCCAGCAATAGGGCTCCAGCTAACACAAGCCATGTGTGAGCAAACAATAGGAAGTAGATTGCGTTTGGATGATCCATATAACGATTGAGTATACTGGCGCGCATGATTGCACCTTCCGCGAAATCGCGCCCCAGCCGTAAATGCATCCAGTGGAGCGTTTGTTATGCGATGGTGTATCTATTGCTACCGTAATCCCTCTGAGTGCGTTGAACTGGTTCTCAGTTTAGTACCATGTCTGTGCGTTTGTCATTCTTGCCGTGTAACGGCTTTTTTTCGAAGGCCACCGATACTGGACTAAAAGCTGCCCCCGATTGCCATTCGGGACAGACACCACATAGATAGTTATTAATTTTCTTATCGAATTTTAGGTAAAAAATATGTTTTATTTACATCAAATTCTTTTTCGGTCTTCCAAATTGGTTTTTTGAAAGTGTAGTAGTTGGTGTTCTCAATTATTTTTACATTTTCTTCTATAACATTATCATTGTTGGTTCCCCAACTTTGTTTAAAAAGAATATCGTGTTCTTTGGTATGTAAAGTACCTTTTATAATGCTCTTTGTTCCAATTGATCCTTTCTTATGTAATTTAGTTTCTGTAATGGTTAAGGGAGTTCCTTTTTTGATTACATTAACAATGGTAGCTTCTTTATCAATTGCTCCTATTATATTTTTGTCATCAACAATTGTTGAAATACTATTATAAAATTCTGAAGTATTATTTCTTATTAGATAAACATCTCTTTCTAATACAAGTTTTTTATTGATGATTGTACTGAAAGGTAATTCATTACTTACATCTTTAACTTGTATTTTGAAATAATTAAAATAAAACCAAGCCCAAACTAATGCTGCTAAACAAGTGATGATAATTAAAATGATGGTTATTGTTTTCATAATTGTGTGTGTTTAATTTGTTATTCTGCTACTTCAATG
>QIKG01000317.1 GCA_003232965.1 Oceanospirillales bacterium | reverse complement strand
TTATATCTGGAATAGTTTTTTTATTTTCTTTTTCTATTTTCAAATTAATTTCGCGAATTCGTAAACGGTCGTAAGCATATAGCCCTACTCCCATAACAAATCACTTTTAGTGATATAGAACCTATATACTAAAATCATATAACAAATTACTTTACTAGTGATTTTAGTATATAGAGAATATCTAATATCTCTAAATCGTGATTTATCACGATTTCCCTCCAAAAATAATATATGAAAAACTTCGCACCTTGTTTTAAAAAACTGATCAATTTCGACAAGTTTGGGTCGGGTAGATCGGTGCTAAAAGAACTTCCACATACCGCCCAGTGCATTGATTGCGGGGGCAATGAAAATAGAATCACGGTGATATAGTCCGGCAACAAAAAGCCGCGAATAGCCCTTAAAAATAGGGTTATTTGCGGCCATTGGTTGTTAACTGCTGCTTAATTTTAGCTTAAAAAGCCACGGGATCTGCCTTCTTCCATGCTGTTGACGATGTCTTGTATTGACTGATCGCCACCATCAAAGCCCGATGAGCCGCCGGAGCTGCCCGAACTGGCCGTTTCGAAAGGTGCTGGTGCCGATGACACCTTTTTAGTTGGTACAGCAGTGGCTATCTGCGCCATTCTGCCCATTTCAACAGCCGCCGACATAGGGTCCATACGATTAAGCTGATCCAGTTTCTGTGGATTCTTAAACAAGTTGTATTCAAGCTCAGGGCCGCTATCGAGACCAAGCAGCGCCTGAATGACATGAGCTTCTAAGTGCGCCGGTTGCGCCAGAGTTTCCTGGTAGTCATCAACGTCGGCGCTGAAAGCATTGACACGACTTGCATAGTCATTCATTGATTGCGCGTGTAACTCTTTCTGGTTAGCCTCAAAGAGCGACTGCTGGTGATTGGCCAGCTTCTGGTCAACCAAATTACTTACGCGGTAATCATCAAATTGCTCTTGGTTATAATTAAAATCCTCCAGGGTCTTACTAGGCGCGTCAATGGGGGCCACTCGCTCCGCTTTTAGAGTATCTAATTCCCTTTGTAGCGCCTCGTTGGACCTTTTGGATTCCGAAAAGGTATGATAGACCTTATTAAATTCCTTTTGATGCTTCTTCTGCTGCGCCGCAAGCTGATCCTCGATGCTGATGGGAGCTGCTTCAGCGACTACGGGGTCGCTTTCAACGACTGGATCGCTTTCAGCTACTGCTTCTGGGTCGCTTTCAACTACTGGGTCGCTATCAGCGACTATGGGGTCGCTTGGGCTATGCCCCGATTCAGTTTCTTTACCGTTTAACTCATTAAAAATCTCATTCTGCTCTTCACTATATTTCATACTTTATTGCCTCAATTGGTTATTCTTTTGGTTGTTGTTGTTGTTGCTGCTGCTTAAGTGCTTCTTGATTCATTCTTTGAGTTATCAATTCCTCCCTGGCTTTTTCTAAATCATCAGTATTTTCAGACTCCATCAAATCCTGTACCGCATCCGCTAAGGCACCTTGAAGCAAATTAAAACTTTCTTCCATGTACTTGGATACAGGTATGACTTCTTGGCCGTTAGCAATCGCTATCGCATTCGCTTCAGCACGGGCTAATAGCGCATCATTTAGCTTATTGTGCGATTCTGTGAGCTTATGCACCTTGTCCGCCTTGGTCTTAATAATGGCGGCTTGGAGTGCCTCATTATTCAGCATGCTAGCCAGCAGCCCTTCTTCCTGCATCTCAGCAGCAATGATCTGCTCTTGCGAAGGTGGCTTCTGATTTTCCTGCAATTCAGCCAATTCATTCTCATTCGGCTGGATTAAACCAGCAGAGATTTTGGCACTTCTCAGCCGCTTAACCAAAGCTTCAGCATCACGCATATCCGTGTTGCCCACAAACAAATCACTACCTAATGCCATAATTTCTGGATCAAAACTAGCAAGTCGCAACATGACCTCATTTGACTCAAGGCGCTGCGTAGCATAGCTCGGTCCAGTACTTATAGTTATGTCAAAATTGGCTGCTGAAAGGTCATTAAGGATCACTTCCTCGCCCGTTTGGCGGTCAATTATCGCCTCATTAACGCGCCACGTAGACCGCTCTCCGGAATCAGAAATTATATCAACGGTGCGATCACCATCGTATACCTTTTTTATGGTATCGACCATGACTTCGCCGCAAGAAATAATTGCTTGTTCCAAACTGGCGGGATATAGCGCCAAGCTGGTGTTCGTTTGCCGCTGTAGGGAGGTAATTGCTCGCCCAGATGAATCAATCTGCTGGTCACCCTTTGAAGCAGCAAAATAGCCGATAGAATTATCTATGTCGGTTTGAGCTTGCTGTAAAACCATGGCCATTCCATTGTACATTTGACCAGTAGCCGCACGCGCCGGAGGCGGGGCACCAGGATCGGCCGTGTATGTCAATACGGACGGGTTGTCATAATCCATAGATTCCCATGAGGATAGTATTCCTTCGCCTTGTAATTGCTTTTGAGTCACTATGAAAGGTGCTATACTGCTTTTTACGGTTTGCTCAAGATTGCTGCTTACTTGGTAATTATAAATCTGCTGGGCATCACGAGCATAGCTGACAATTCCACGAACAAATATTTGATTGTCAACGAAAGCCTCGCGCCCGAAAAATGGAAACAGCGGGTAGGTGTTGGATGGCACCTCATGTGGCCCCGCCAAAATGTCCGCCCCAGACATTAGATAATGGACTATTCGGTGCTTTTGCACCTCGCGGCGGCCAGTTTCAGTTATACCAGCGGCTGCCAATTCATCTAAGATGCTGGCGGTATCCTCGTTCAATTCAAGCACTCGGCCATCAGAGAATTTCATTAAGATAGTGACATAATATTCCTTCTCGTAATAATCAGCGATTCGTAAGTTATCGCGGGATTGCCAATATTGAATTTGAGTCAAGGAAAGCAGCTCATCTTCAGGCATTGAATGTACTTTAGCTTTTGGCCAGCGGCGTTTATAGGCTTCTTCAGTCACCATCGATAACTTCGCCATCCAATCACCATCGTGGCGTTGAGGGCCAGTAGCGGCCAAGTCAAAATAGATGCTGGCGTGGGCCTGACTGACCCATTCAAGCTTAATTTCCTGATCAAAACTGTCTTTGGCGTAGTCAGTGCTTAAGCAAAAAGCAGCCATGCCGCTAGTGATAAGCTCCATGTAGGCGCTGTCTTGGATATTGTTAAAATGTGATTTTTGGCAAATTGAGCGGATAAGGCTGGCCGTATTGGTCGCCATTTTGTTGCCATCAGCTCCCGAGTTGCTACGTACTTTGATGTCGCGGCGGTTTTGCTTTTGCTCACCGGCGATATTTTGGAGGATAGGACTGATGCGATCAATTTCAAATCGCGGACGTTGCGTTTCGTGACTACCCGGACCTTCATCATCAATGCTGCCACGCTCTTCCCATTGAGCAGACGGTAAATTAACAAAAGCGATGTCAGCGGCCATACGCTCACGAGTTTCTTTCTCGGCTGCATAAGCTTTATCCATCCGCATTAAAAACCTAGCATGGACCTCTTTCCGCTTGGCAAGATCCTGTTTGCGTTTCTTTTTAGAAACCCTTTTTAGCTTACGCGTTATCGGCGCGCCGTCCTTATCAGGTTCTGGTAGCGGCTGGGATTGTGTATCGGAATCAGCACCGTCTTCGTAACTCTCATCATTGTCATTATGCATGTTTTAGCGTATCCATTTCTTTTGAATTCTGTTGGGTTTATCGTAAATTTCTAAATAACTCATGTCGCCGTTAAATGCGTAAACAAAAGCATCCGCGAGATTAGGCGAGTTCACACCACGTTTTTTGAGGTCGATTTTCGACTCGATTTGGATCAGAGCACTACCTGTTTTGTGTACAAGTTTTATCGAAGTCAACTCAGAACGCAATTCGTTTAAATTGTTACAATTAGAATTAATCGTAATCAATTCGTCCTCATGGAATATAGTCCCTCGTGTCTTATATAGCCAACTGTTATACATCCTGTCAGCGACTGACTTAAATGCCTGTGCTCGCCTATTTTTAAATACTTCCTTGTTTAACAAATCATCACGGTACCGGTCAAAGGGATTTTCAGGCGAATTCGAGCCATTAAAAGGCGTCTTTATGTAGTTATCCGAGCGCGGGAAATTGCTAATGACCGCTAAAACACCAATGCCTAGACCAACAACATCATAGCAAATCTCAGCAGCGCGGTAGCTGCCAGCAGTCTCATGAGCAACTCGACAACAATCACCAAACTCTAAATTGTAACTCTCAACTCTAATCACTTCCGAGCCGCGCCTAGTAATTACAGCCGCTTCATCGCCACCATCCGACGGATCAAAGCCAATAGTGGTGCGAGTAGATGTAAAAATCTTATCAGCAATCGCTTTTGGCTCACGATGTAAATTTATACACGCATCAAAATGATCACCCAAAATCAAAGAATCCTCAAAATCACCAATAGGCTCGCCCAGAAATTTATGTCGGTACTGCTTGGGATCAGATAGCGCCAAGGCTTTCGCTTCACGCAAATTCCTAGCCGACGCAAATGGGTTATGGATGATGTTAACTTCTTGTATTAAATAACTGTCGCCACCATCTACCAACGTGCCACTGAAACGACCATCAGGGGAATTCTTAATCGTCGATAAAAAAGGAGCTACAAATCGGAGGTAAGTAGGGTCATCGTCCCTAAATGGATTAAAGGTAATAAAAATCTCGGCATTGTCGTCGCGAATGGTAGTTAAGGTGTTGCTCCATGACCTCTCACTGATGTTTTCAGCTTCCTCAATCCACAAACGAGTAACCCCAGAAAGCCCCTTGATGGATGTCGTGCTGGACTTCAACCCCATGTATTGGAAGATGGTGCCAGTGAGCGGATGAAACAAAGAAGTCTCAGTCACTTCATAACCAAAGTTATATTCCGCATTAAGATCGACCAGCGCCTGATGTACCGAATTCGATACGGATTTTTGGATCTCACGGGTACAAATTACGCGCTGGTAAGTAGTCGCACCCTCTAACAATAAATGGAGGGCCACCGAGGTCGTCTTAGCCGAACCGCGACCTCCAAAAAAGCATTTGAAATCAAAAGCTTGCGCGATTCCTTTAAACCGCTCAGGCATCTGGACCTTGGCAACTAAAGGTTCGCTGTCGCTCTTAATGTCATCAATAACATCTTGTAGATTCTTGCGCTGTATCTCGGCTGAAATTGCCTTCGAGGATTGCTGGCGGCTAGCCACTATTCATCCACCTCAATAAATTCAGCCTCGCTTGCTGGGGGCCGGGCTACGCCCCCAGTAGCCCGGCTCCCAACAATCTCCACGCCAGCAACTAACACATCAACGCCGCGCTCGGGAGCTATCTCAATCTCCGCCACCGAATCAGCAGCAACATAAGCAACTTCAATGCGGCTTACATGCTTCTGTGTAGTGATCGTTTCAACTTTCTCATTTTCTCCCAAAACAGTCTTGCTCATGTGAATTGTCATAGCAGCATTATTTGAATCTAAGAGCGCATTGCGGCTACGGTGAATTTTCTCATCTTGCTTCTGTGAGCCCTTTAAAAAAGCATCCAAAAAATTGGTATTTAAAACATCGTTGCTGATATTTAAATAACGGGAAATAGCAGATTTTGTGTGACCATCAGCAGCCATCTTAGTGATTATTTTGGGGTCAATTAAAGTATTGGCAACCTTCTTGTCAACCTTATATTTGCCTTTAGTTTCTGAAATAACTGTACCGAAATTTAAAACTAAAGTCTTCTCGTGGATATCAAATAAATGGGCAATTTGCTGGTTAGTCAATCCCAAGCGAACCAAGTAATTGATGCTATCGTCGGACATGATGATCGCTGGAGGATTCAATAGCGTTGGATTCTCGATGGCAACCTTCTTGCGCCTGATCGGCCCCTTCTTGCGCTTCAATGGCGATTTAGGGGCATTGGGCGTTATAGCTTCTTTCATAGTAACTACCTCGTAAATTTAAATTAATATAGTCCCAAAAAGTTACTAATAATAACTATAAGTAGCTAAATAGTAACTATAAGGAGTTAGGTAGCAACTATCAGCAACTATCAGCCGCTAAGAGCAGCAATCGGGCCAGGAATGGGAGCTGGGCCCCCAGCATAAAAACTGCTGATAGCGGCTGCGGGTTTTTAAAATTGCCACAGCTCCTAAAGTGGCCTCATCCCTTTCAGCCGCCAGCGCCAATACTTTTCACCTCGCGGCCGCTACTAGTAGTTAGACAGTTGCTACTTGTAGTTATGCGAGCCGCTACTTGTAGCTATGTTAGCAACTACTAGCAGTTATGGCCGCTAATAGGAACTATTAACAACAGCGAATGATTCCTATTACGGCTATGGGCTGCTGTGGTTGCCAAGGGGCTCATAGCGACCAATAGCCCCCATTTAAAAGGGGCCATTAATCGCTCGGAGTTACCACCAGCACAATCATTGATCGCTATGAGCCCCGCATAACATAGATTATGTTAAATAGATTCTCATTCAGCTTCAGTAAATATATCCACCTATGAATTGTAAGGGAATTGCTGTTAGTCGAGCTCATTGGCTAATGGTAATCATTAGCAACTACCGGCGGCCAATGGCAACTACCGGCGGCCAATGGCAACTACCGGCGGCCAATGGCAACTACCGGCGGCCAATGGCAACTACTAGCAGTTATGTTGAAGGGGGCCGGGCTACTGGGGGCGTAGCCCGGCCCCCAGTAGCCCAGCTGTCTATTTGTGGTTAATTGGCCGCTATTTGTGGTTAATTGGCCGCTATTAGTAGTTAGAAAGTTGCTACTTGCCGTTAGAGAATAGCTACTTGTAGTTAGAGGGTCGCTATTTGCGGTTAGAGAGTTGCTACTTGCCGTTAGAGAATAGCTACTTGTAGTTAGAGGGTCGCTATTTGCGGTTAGAGAGTTGCTACAGGTAGTTAGGCGGCGGCGTGTCAAGCCGCTCCCAATCACCCCTAATTGCCATAGCCGCTCCCAATCACCCCTAATTGCCATAGCCGCTCCCAATCACCCCTAATTGCCATAGCC
>QIKG01000077.1 GCA_003232965.1 Oceanospirillales bacterium | reverse complement strand
CAGACAGCGCGAGCGACACCGACCGGCAGTTTGTACAACTCTATACCCAGGAATGGGCATTCCGGATTAAAGAATTTCCACACTTAGCAGCAAATGCCGGGGTAAATAATTATGCCGACCAGTTGATGCATGTAAGCAGCGAACACCAGTTGCGCCGCTACCACTATTGGCAAAACACCCTTAAACAGTTAAAAAACATCAACTGCAAACAGCTAACTCGTGAGAACTGCATTAATTATCGGATTTTCCGCCGGCAACTGATTAATTTTAGCAAAAACTATGAGACCCGCGCTTGGCGGGAAATACCGCATTGGCCCTGCATAATGTTAAAACCGAAGTGGATCGTTATATTTCATGGCCGGGTCAGGCCTTGTCTTACAAACTTGGCGAGTACACCATTTGGCAGTTACGCCATAAAGCCGAAGCCAGTCTTAAGGATCAGTTCAGTCTGCGAGATTTTCACGATTTCATTCTTGGCTTAGGCTCAGTGCCGCTGGATGTGCTTAAAGATGAGTTTGAATTTTGGCTAAAACAACAACAGAATTAAGCAGCCCATATTACCGTAGGGTGGGTATGAATGCCCACCATACGCCGGGTTTGATGGTGGTAGGGTGGGCATTTATGCCCACGCGCAAAGCTTAAAAGTTAGGTCAAGCGTGCGTAAAATATTGGGGTTGGGACGCGTGGGCATGAATGCCCACCCTACGCCGGGGACGGTACCGTCTCCCCTGATTACCAACCGCATGAGCGGTCTTTGTTCTGCTCATCTAGCCATACTTTCAGTGGTGCAAAGTAGTCTAAAATTGCGGTGGCATCCATTGTTTCTTTGCCCGTTAGTGCTGCCAGTGCTTCTGGCCAAGGGCGGGATGAACCCATTTCCAACATGGCATTCAAACGCGCACCAGCTTCTTTATTGTTGTAGATAGAACAACGGTGGATATCACCTTTGTCGCCGGCGATTTCACATAAAGAACGGTGGAACTGGAACTGTAGAATGTGTGCCAGGAAATAACGCGTATACGGGGTATTGCCCGGAATGTGATATTTCGCGCCCGGATCAAATGCATTTTTCGGACGCTCGCCAGGTGCTGCTACGCCCTGATATTTTGTCCGCAATTCCCACCACAAATCATTGTAGCCAGCGGGGTCTGCTTTACCTGCAAAAACCTGCCAGCGCCACTGATCAACAACTAGACTGAAAGGCAGGAAAGCGATTTTTTGCAGTGCTGTCTTCATCAACAATCCCAAGTCGCCTTCCGTGGATGGTATTTCATCCAGCAATTTAATCTGCTTAAGATAGGCAGGCGTGATGGATAATGAAATGGTATCACCAACCGCTTCGTGGAAACCATCGTTGGCCGAACCTTGATACAAGGTAGGTAGCCCGTTATAAGCCCGCTGATAATAATTGTGGCCTAGCTCATGGTGCACGGTATTAAAGTCTTCGCCATCCACCTTAATGCACATCTTGATGCGAATATCATCTTTACTATCCAGATTCCACGCAGAGGCATGACAAACCACATCACGGTCAGCCGGTTTTACGAATAACGAACGATCCCAGAAAGTTTCTGGTAATTCCTCAAAACCCAGTGAACTGAAGAATTGCTCGCCCACTTTGACCATTTTAATTGCATCATAATCGTGTTCATTCAGCAGCGCTGTGAGATCAACACCTTTAGCATTAGATTTTGGAGCGACTAGGTCATAAATATTGTCCCAGCTCTGCGCCCACATATTACCCAGTAAATGGGCCGGTATCGGGCCATCTTGGGGCACCACATCGGTACCATATTCCTCACCCAGCTTAGCGCGCACATGGCAATGCAGTGCATTATACAAAGGCCCTACCTGCCCCCAGAGACGATCTAACTCATCCGCGAAAGCATCCGGCTCCATATCGTAACCTGAACGCCACATTTGCCCGAGATCCGCATAGCCTAATTCTTGTGCACCCTCGTTGCTTAATTCGGTCTGACGGGCAAATAAGTCCCGCATCGGTGGAGAAATAGTACGCCAGCCTTCCCATGCCGTTCTTAGTTCGGCTTCATTTCGGGATCCGCTAATGATTTTTTCCAAAGCGCCAAGATCCTGACATTCGCCTTTCTCAGGGCAGTATTTACCTTTGCCATACATACCGTTCATTTTGGTTGAAACAGCCGCAAGCTCAGCATTTTTAGCCGCATCATTCGGTGCCGGCAGGACAAGGCCTTGACGCAAGGCATCTAGCTTACGCCGGGTATCGTAACCCAATTTAAGGCCATTAAAACGCGCAGCCGCGTTCGCAAAACGCACCATTTCACCGGTTAGGTTTTCACTGGCTCGGGCAGACAGGGCTTCGGAATCTTGGGTGATGAAGTTCTGATACACCCACTCGGCCTGGCTAACTTCAATAAAAAGTTGACTCAGCTTTTTTTCAGCTGCAGTAATAAAGGCCTTCGCTTCTTCTGCGGTTGCAGCAGGTTGCGCTTCGGTTAAGGCATTTGGGGCCCATAAACACAAGCTGAGTGAGCTTGCGAGCAGTAGTTTGTGGGTTTTTTTCATAATTTTTTCCTATACGCTGTGAATAGAATTTATGCTTACGCTTTTCACGCAAAAAAAAAAATAACGATTCAGTTTAGCAGAAAGTGGTTTTATTTTCCCTGCGATAGCGATTAAGATGGTGTAAATCGGGCTTGCTGTAGTCATTTGGGGTTTTTACCGACAAATAGCTGACGCATCGCTGATTAAAGGCTATTCTTATAACACTTAATAATACCCGGGTAGACATGAATAACTTATTGAAAACCTTTCTTCCCCTGCTCTTTCTAAGCACATTCAACTGCTATGCACTGGAACCTCTAAAAACTGCTGCTGCAGAAGACTCAATCGCTGCCAAAGAACTTAGTCCAGCGCCTTTGTTTAAAGATCTAATCCTAAACGCCGAAATGCTAGCGATAGCTCAGCTAAACCACACTCGCTATGAATACCTACGGGGATTTCCCAATAAAGGTGTTGCATGGATGCGCCCAATGACGACATATAAAGGCAATCGCGAGCTTGAGCAGTTCACGGTTTATGATGAAGGCATTAAGGGCGAGCACTGTTATTTTCCCGATACCGATTTATGGCAGGAAGGTAACCGGTTTTTGGTTTTTTTAAAACACGAAGAATTTATCCGTTACCGGGGCCTGAATCCCGTTTGTTATTTGCCGGTTTCAGTCAGCAGTGATAATCAATATGTCTTACGCCTGCCGATTGATAATGTGCAAATGCCGGCCGAATTGCTGGCACTGGCACAAAATTACCATTTCACCGATAGCGGTTCGAGAATAGATAGCAGTGAAATTTTTAGCGAAGAAAAAGCTCGGCTGATTCGCGAGCGGCAGATGAAGGATGAAGGAGAAGCGCTGGTTTATACACGTGGCATTCCCATATCAGCCGTGCGCGCCTACATCAAAAAGTCGGTTCTCCTTAACAAGCCCTGACGCGTGGGCATAAATGGCCCACCCTGCCCAATTACGCGGTAAATGAAGACATGTGGGAAAAACAATACCCCGTAGGCTGGGCATTTATGCCCAGCCTACGATATTACTTTGTAGCAGGGTTCGTAGGGCATTGTGCCGGGCATTTTCATTCTGTCCTGTGCTACAAAAGCCTGCAGCAAGGTATCTAGCAATTTCATCAGTGCTGGCTCGCCACTGATTTCAAATTTTCCGTGTTTGCGAATTGAGGCAATACCTACCGGTTTAACATTACCGGCGACAATTCCAGAGAAGGCTTTGCGTAAATTTCCTGCCAGCAGATGTGGTGCCTGGTCACGGAACAGGTTTAATTCCGCCATATGCGCGTGGTCAGGAATAAACGGCTGCTGAAAATCAATATCAATGTGCAAGCCCCAATTGAAATAATATGCTCCACCACGATTTTTGCGATAAGCCTTTACCTTCTCGATGCCAGTAGACATTGCCACAGCAGTCGCCTGCGGGTCGTCTATAATAATTTGGTAATACTTACGGGTTTCCTCACCGAGGGCATGCACAATAAACTCATCAATTTGTTCAAAGTAGGTAGCGGCTGATGCCGGGCCTGAAAACACTAGCGGAAAAGGAACGCCTGCATTATCAGGGTGCATCAAAATTCCCAATAAATACAGTATTTCTTCCGCTGTACCAACCCCTCCAGGAAACACTACAATGCCGTGACCAAGGCGCACAAAGGCTTCTAAGCGCTTTTCTATATCGGGCATGATGATGAGTTCGTTAACCGTTGGGTTTGGACTTTCAGCGGCAATGATGCCCGGCTCTGTAATGCCAATATAACGGCCCGGTGCGAGGCGTTGTTTACCGTGCGATATGGTCGCGCCTTTCATCGGCCCTTTCATTGCTCCAGGTCCACAGCCGGTACAAATATTTAAACCGCGCAATCCCATTTCATAACCACAGACCTTGGTATAGTCGTATTCCACCCGTTTAATCGAATGACCACCCCAGCAAACCACCATATTCGGATCGGTATTAGGTATCATGACGCCGGCATTGCGGAGGATTTCAAACACCACGCTGGTAATGCTTTCAGAGTCGGTTTCTTCATAACGCCCACCCTCACACATTTCGATATCGTGATAGACAATATCGCGTAGTACAGCAGATAAAAGCTCGCGCACACCCTCAATCATTTTCCCATCAACAAAGGCAATGCCCGGAGCGTTTTTCATATCTAGGCGAATACCACGATTGGTGTGGATAACATCGAGTTCAAAATCCCGGTATAGCGCCAGCATAGCTTCGGCATCATCCGATGAACTACCGCTAGTTAATACCGCTAGCGCACAGCGGCGCAGCAATTCTTTAAGCGCGCCAGCACTGGCATGTTGTAGACGCTTTACTTCTATGTGGGAAAGGGTATTTAGTAGACCTGCAGGATAAACCTGGGTAGTTACAGCTTCCATCAATTATTCTCTATTTATATATTATTTTTATCGATGGCAAAGCATACCCCAATTTATTTGTTGGCACAGGAAATTGTGACTTTATTCCGCATATAAAAAAACCAGCCCTCGCAAGAAGGCTGGTTTATTCATCTAAATAACGCTGGTTTAGAAGTTAACTTCTACGCCCAGACGGACCGTCCACAGTGAACGATTCTCAAGCAAGTTATTGATGCTGCGATCATTAAAGCGTTCGAACACATACTGGCCAGCATCGTTAACACTGGAGTTTACAACTTGCACTGAGAAGAACTGTGCATCATTAACCAGACCCCAGCTATCATCAAGCAGGTTGCCAAGGTTATATACCTTCACGAACAGACGACCTTTAGTATTACCAAAGAGCGGTATTTCTTGATCTACGCGCAAGTCAAAGCGAGTTGACCAACTGGCATACTGACCGTTACGATCGGTTAAACCACTGCTCAGACCTTCTTCTTGAACAAAAGCGAAGAACGCCTCAACATCAAAGCTATCTTCGAAGACAACATTGCTGTCACTAAGCCCGGTTGGCACATACAACAAATGCCGTCCAAAGCGGCCATTACCTTCAAGATCGCCACTACCCATTACATAGCTCTGCGGCTGTCCTGACTTGGTGAAGGCGAACATAGAAACACGGGTTTCTAGATCTTTGAAGAAGTAGCGACCCCATGTAGCACGCAGGGTAAAGCGATGCGGAACTTCATAGTTGGATGTTGCTGGCCTTGGATCGTTAATATCATTCAAGGCTACATTTGAGAAGTTTGAGCTACCCGTTGAGCTAGTCATTGGCGAGATATCTTCTGCTTGAGTAAAGGCATAACCAAACATCAAATCAAGACCATTTTCAAACTCTTTACGCATAACCACGGAGAATATATTGCTTTTTGCAGTACGACTCGAGTTAGTTAGCATAAAGTTATCGCGCCCATGATTGGTGTAGGCATAAATCGGTTGTCCGATGATAGTCTCGCCCACAATAGACTGCGATACATCGACATAAATCGCTGAATCAACAGTGCGGGTATGCAGGTAATCGAAATCTACCTGAATTTCATACCAAGGCATATCCCAAGTAACACCTAGCGCAAGCTTCCATTCAGCCGGCTGCTTGAAGTTAGGGTCAATCAAAGCCAAACGACTGGTGCTGCCATTCGCAGGTGTGACCCCAGCTACCGTATCAAATAATTCTTGCGGTACGGCAAAGCCAGGTAAACCATTACCAACCAGCGGGATACTACCATCGAGTATAGAGCCTGCGCCATCAAAGTTGTTCAGTCTCAACTGAACATTTGTCAGGCCATCGTTGCTATATGAATTGGATATCCAAACATTCGGGTTGCCGCCTGAATACAGACCAAAACCACCACGGATCGAAATATCATCTGCCGCGCCCCAAGTAAAGCCGAAGCGAGGTTGCAATAAATCTACACCATCAATGGTTGCATCATTACGGAAACCGTTGGCTTCGCTAAAGGCTGCATTAAAATTCGGCGCATCGTCGGATTGAAACCAGTCATAACGCAGACCGAAAACAATAGACAGATCCTGAGCCGGAAAGTAAAGCTCATCCTGAATATACACGCTGTTCTGATCATTAGTGAATGCAGCAGCGGCATCAGTAGCAACATTGGTACCACCGGCGCTACCATAATCAATACGGCTAGGGCGGCCTAACTCGAAGCGGTCAATACCCGACATGCCACAGTCAGGATCAAGAAAACGACCTTGGGCTGATAAGGCTGCACAATGCGGCGGATTATTGAAAGAATCATCGAAGAAATCGTATTCACCACCTCTTGATTGCTGTACAAAGATATTAAATATATCCAGTGACTCTTGTTCAAAACCAGCAGTGATCACATGATTGCCTATCAGATACTGACCGGTAATTTTGAAGAATTGTGACTCGGTGTTTAAATCATTGGCTTGGCGGGAGTCATCAGCACCCAAATAAACAACATCACGGTTAATGCTAATTTGCATGTCAGCAAACGCCGGGTCACCAACGGTTACTTGCGAGTCGTCCATTGTGTTGTTGCTGAAAAATATTTCAGTTGAGAATGCATCCGTCCACGCAGAGGCTAATTTCACAGTAAAGGTTTCAGACACTGCGCCTTTTACATAATAATGACCCGCAAAT